>JAIWHJ010000092.1:0-6583 GCA_048629695.1 Promethearchaeota archaeon | reverse complement strand
TATAAGATTTAAGGATAGAAAAATTGAGAAGTATGTAAAAGATGCAGAATTTGACCGGACGGAAATTGGAGACAAGATTCAATTCACTCCAAAGATACCCAAACGCGATGTGTGCCACCGGCATCTATGCTTCTGTGTTGTTGTAGCTATTGCAGCTGAAGTATTTGTCATATGGGGTTTAATGACCTGTTTTTCACGCCCAATTGCATTTCTTCTTTCCGTGGTGGCTGGTGCATGGATCGGCATTGCTGCATGGGCCAAAATTTGTTCGCACGACGAAGGCAAGTTCGTGAAAGACCTCGAAAAGGAACTTGATTTTTTTCTTAATCGCCAGCCTGGATAGTTGTAGCAGCATAGACGTTATACTGAAAACCAAATGGTGAAGTAGAATAAATCAGGATAGGCAGAAAGGAGATAAATCATGTTTGATCTCATTAGAAAAACCATACTGACAGGGGTAGGGTTGGCCGCCATGACGACAGATAAAGTGGAGGAACTGGTCGATGAGTTGCTGAAAAAGTCCGAGAAAGCAAAAAAAGACCTGGAGGCTGAAAATGAAACTGCCTGAAATAGCCGTCCGCAGGCCAATAACGACTATCATGATATTTGCCGCCATTGCCCTGCTTGGATCTGTTGCGTTCTTTAAGCTTAATCTGGATATGCTGCCCGATATCGAGCCACCCGCCGTGAGCGTGATCACGACCTATCCAGGGGCATCGGCCATGGATGTGGAATCCGAGGTTACCAAGTATCTGGAAGACCATATGTCAACCACACCCAATCTTGACAGGCTGGAATCAAAATCAAAGGACAACATATCCATTGTAAATTGCATTTTCGACTGGGGTACGGACCTGGACGTGGCGGTAAACGACATCCGTGAGAAGATCGACCTTTCAAAGCCGGACATCGCGGATGGCGCAAAGGAGCCGTTTATCTTCAAGTTCAGCAGCTCTATGGTGCCGGTTCTCGTTATGACTGTAACGGCAAAGGAGAGCCGCCCCGATCTTTACAGGATCGTGGACAAGCAAATTGCGGATCCTTTGAAACGTATCCCCGGTGTGGGAGCCATAATCTATGTCGGAGGTCAAGAAAGGCAGATCAATGTCCATTTCGATCGTGAGGCCCTGGAGGCCTGCCACCTGTCCGTCCAGCAGATTAGAAACGTCCTCTCTGCCGAAAACCTCAACCTTCCGGTGGGCACTGTCAAGGTGGGAAGCAAGGAACTCCAGATACGGGTGGCAGGCCGTTTCAAAAACGCCCACGAAATCGCCGGTATTGTGGTCGGAAAGAGTGGCGATGCGCTTGTGCGCCTTCGGGATGTGGCCGATGTGAGCGACGCCTTTGAGGAGCCGCAGGAATGGGCCTGGTCCGGTGGCCTTCCCGCCATTGCGATGATCATCCAGAAACAGTCCGGGGCGAATACGGTAAAGGTGATTAACAGCGTTAATAAACGCCTGTCAAACTTGCACGAACAGCTCCCTGCGGATATCCAGGTCCACACCATCCTGGACAATTCCGACCACATATACAATATGATCAAAAACCTGGCTGGAGCCGCAATTGTCGGTGGCGTCCTGGTTATCGTAGTGTGTTTCTTGTTTCTCCGTCGATTTCGATCCAGCCTGATCGTGACCCTGGCCATTCCTTTCTCCATCATAGCTGCCTTTTTCGGATTATATGCTATGGGGAATACTCTCAATGTGATCTCTCTTATGAGCCTTTGTATCGCCATGGGGATGGTCGTAGATGATGCCATCGTGGTCCTGGAAAACGTGATCAGGCATATAGATGAAGGAGAAACCCCGAAAGCGGCCTCTGTTGTCGGCGCCTCGGAAGTGGGCACGGCAGTTATCGCATCGGCGTTGAGCATCGTATCAGTTTTTGTTCCACTCTTTTTTGTCAAAGGACTCGCCGGGATACTCTTTAGTCAACTTGCCTTTGTTATGATTGTTGTCATTTCGACATCAAATTTTGTGGCTTTGACCCTGACGCCCATGCTTTGTTCCCGGTTGGTCCGTCCCCTGAGCGAAAGGAAGACAAACAGGGTCTTTTTATGGAGTGAAAGGCAATTTAATAGAATAGAATCGATTTACGCCCATGTTATCGGCTGGGTACTGGTACACCGCAAGACATCACTTTCTCTGATCATCCTGGTTTTCCTTGGCAGCATGACTCTCATTCCTGTGGTGGGAACGGAATTCTTTTCGGAAGTGGATTCAGGCGAAGTAGAAGTTGTCTTTGAAATGGCGGAGGGAACCCGGGGTCTGGTCACAGCCGGAGCCACGGAAGAGATGCTCAAAGTGGTTGACGCCGTCCCTGAGATGGATGCCTCCTATGCCCTGGCCGGCCAGACTAAAAAGGGTTTCTTGACGGCGCTCGGTTTTGATGAAGGGACAAACATAGGCCGCATCGGCGGGCGTCTTATTGACAAAGAAAAGCGGCATCGGCCGGCCAAAGAGATCGCCTCAGAACTCCGTGAGCAGGTCACAAAAATTCCCGGTGTTGAGAAATTTTCCGCCAGTGCCGTAAGCGCTATCCAGAAGGCCTTTTTAGGGGGTGGTAAATCCATCAGTATCGAGATACTGGGCCACGACCTGGAGACCACCAATAGGGTGGCCGAAAAAATCCGTGAAATAGTCGAAGACGTAAACGGAACGGTAGATGTCTCCATCAGCAGAAAAAGGCCACGGCCCGAGTTACGTATCCGACTCGACAGGGACAGGGCCGCATCCCTGGGTCTGAATGTGGCCCTTGTCGCTGATGCGTTGAGAACGAATTATTATGGATTTGACAGCACGAAATTCCGGGAGGCAGGAGACGACTTCGATATCGAACTGCGCCTTAAAGAGGACGAACGCCGCAGCATCCTTCAGATCGGGGAGACTCCGCTTACAACGCTCACGGGCCAGATAGTGAAACTCCGCAATGTAGCCACTATCGAAGAGACATCCGGACCTGTGGAGATTGCGCGCAAGAATCGGGTCAGGGTCACTCGCGTACAGGCAGGAGTCCAGGGCAGGGTCCTGGGGGATGTGGTGCGCGACATTCGAGCCCGGATGGTCTCACTCGACTTACCTCTCGGCGTTTCCATCGAATGGGGCGGAGAGGTGGAGGAACAGCGGAAGGCCTTTGGTGATCTGACCCTCCTTTTGATCCTTGGTGTAGTTCTCGTCTACATGGTTATGGCCGGCGAATTCGAGGATTTAATGGACCCGTTCATCATCATGTTCTCGGTCCCATTTGCCTTTGTGGGTGTGATCTGGGCCTTTGCCCTAACAGCCACTCCCCTGAACGTGATAACATTTATTGGTATAATTATGCTCATGGGTATTGTTGTGAAGAACGCTATCGTGCTTGTAGATTACACCAAGCAACTGAGTGAAAACGGAATGAAGCTTTTTGATGCCGTTATCACGGGAGGAAAAACCCGCCTCCGGCCTGTGCTCATGACGACTCTGACCACCATATTCGGCATGATGCCGCTGGCCCTTTCCAGAGGTGAAGGCTCGGAAATCTGGAACGCACTGGGCATTACGGTGATCGGGGGGCTGCTTATCAGTGGACTCGTGACGCTGGTTCTGGTGCCCCTTGTATATTTCCTTGTTCACAGTCGCAGGTTGGAGAAAAAAAGTTGAATGGGTCGATCCAGGTTCCCGACCCTGTTTGAGATAAAATTATGGATTCAAAGTTCTTCGAAAAAATTGAGAGATGATAAATAGGATTAAAGGAGATTTGATCAAATGAAAAATCCGCTGCCATGGCGAAAGATTATGTCACACTCACTCCTGTGTATCGGAATATTTATGATGCCGGTATGCGCTTCGGCCCAGGGACCCGATCCGACACAGGGAAACCCTGCGGATACTTTTGAACCGGCATCTATTTCCGCAGAGGGGTGTTCCGATTCACGAGACAGAACACTTGAGCATTTAAAGAAGGATGGAAAGCTCCACCTGACGCTAAATAACTGCCTTCGAATTGCATTGGAACGAAATCGGGACATTCTTCTCACTGATGAGGCCCTGCTTCAGGCAGAGGCAGATATCACCCAGGCCCGGTCCGCCATGCTCCCATTTCTTGGCGCAGAGGCAACGTATACGCGTCTTGATGAGGATATAGCGTTTTCCCTGGGGCCTATCTCTCTGGGCGCAATGTCTCTGCCTCCGATCTCAGCAACCTTCATAGACCGTGATATCTACAAGGCGGGAGTGGTTCTCAGGCAGCCCATATTTGCTGGGGGAAGGTTAAATGCAGCACATAAAGCGGCACAGTATTCCCGTGATGCCATGGCCCAGGAGAAGCGAACTGTTGAAGATGAAATCGTCTTTCAGGTTACTCGCGCCTATCACACCGTGCAGGTGGCAGACGCCTTTTGCAAAGTTGCCATAGAAAGCGTCCACCTCCTTGAAACACACGCGCATGACGTGGCCATCCTGGTGCGCGAAGGAGCAAATCCGGAGCTTGACCTGCTTCGCACCCGCACGGAACTGGCCAATGCGCAAAAGGAGCTTAATGCTACTCAAAATGCCCTTGATATCGCCCTTTCCGGTCTCAAGAACCTCCTGGTCGTCGATCTCGAAGAACCTGTATTCTTAGAAGGGCATCTCCACCGTCGGCCCGGGCCGGAAGGAGACCTCCTCACTCTCACACACTTAGCCGTATCTCAGCGGCCGGAGGTCTCATCGCTAAGCTCCGGGGTTGAGGCGGCAGAACAGGGTCTTAAGGCGGCCAGAGGGGAATACCTGCCGGAAATCGCCCTGGAGGGGCGTTACGAATACATGAAGGGGGATTTTCGTGACCTTGAGGGTGGGGATCATTGGACCGTTGGAATTGGCGCTCAGGTCCCCCTCTGGAACTGGAAAAAAACGGCAGCCGGGGTAAGGAAGGCCAGGTCCCGACTTGAACAGGCGAAAATACAGCTCAAGAAAACAAAAGACCATATCCGGCTTCAGGTTCGCAAGGCCTTCCTGGATCTCGGGAAGGCGCAAAAGAACATCACGGCGGCCGAAACGGCCCTGGAAACAGGCCGAGAGGCTTACAGGCTGGCAAGGGCCAGTTATCAGGCAGGTGCGGGCACAAATACGGATGTATTGGATGCCCGTACCGCCCTGAGCAGGGCCGAGGCAAACCACGCCCAGGCCCTTTTCGAATACAATGTGGCCCTGGCATCCCTTCGAAGAGCCGTGGGTACGAAGATTATGGATCGAAAGGATATTGAAAAGGAGGAGCCATCTAAATGAAGCGAATCGCGATATATATCTTAATTGCAGTTATGGCCGGGGGAGCAGTGTTTCTTGGCGCTAAGACTATCGAAAAACAGAAACATAAGTCTAACAGCTCAGAAGTGACAGGACATGATCAGGCGGCTGTACCTGTGACTGTTTCCGCTGTTGTCCGGCGGGAGTTTCAGGACAAGATCAGTGCCGTCGGTACCCTTAAGGCCCGGGAGACTGGTTTGCTAAGTCCCAAGGTGGCGGGCAATGTGGAGGCTGTCCTGGTTGATATCGGGGAAAAGGTCCAGACGGATCAGGTGGTCATCCGGATCGACAGGACAAATTTTGAGCTTGCTGTCAACCGGGCAAGCGCGGCCCTTGCTACTGCAAAATCCGCAGTTTCACTGGCCACGGTCCGGCTACAACATGCGGATAAGGAATTCCGGCGCGCCTCCAGTCTCTTAGCTGAGAAGGTCATTCCGCAGGGCCGTTTTGACAAGGCAGAGGCAGCCTACAAAGCCGCGCGACAGGCCCTGGCCACAGCTAAGGACCAGCGCAATCAGGCAGAAGTAGCCCTTCAGACGGCTATGCAGCATCTAAAAGATACGCAAATCCGTTCCCCCATTTCAGGCGTAGTTGTGGAACGGAACGTGGAAATAGGACAATCCGTGGCACCCGGAGCGCCACTCCTGCGCATCCTGGACCAGTCAACTCTTAAAGCGGATATCGATTTACCTGAGTCAGACTTCGCCCGGATCGCAGCAGGAACCCCGGCCGTGATCCAGGTGGACGCCTTTCAGGGACAATTGTTTCCCGGAAAGGTTGTACTTGTCAATCCCATGGTCGACCGTAAGACGCGTACATTCAGGGTCAGGATCGAGTCGCCCAATCCCACCGCAAAACTTGTGGACGGGATGTTTGTAAGGGTCCAGCTATCGGCAGCGCAGAGGACGGCTCTGGCTGTAGAGCGCGATGCCCTTAATCGCCTGCCCGGAAGCGGCACATTTTATGTCTTTATTGTAGATGAAGATAAGGCCGTCAAACGGACGGTCAAGACTGGCGTCGTTGGGGATCAATACGCGGAAGTCCTGGAAGGCCTAAGCGAAGGTGAAAAGGTTGTTACAAGTGGAGCGGGCCGGCTGCGGTCAGGGGTCCGGGTAAATATACAGGCAGACAGGCACAAATTGTAACGTTATTTGGAAACGGGCTATTAATATAGCCGATCTTTATCAGCATGATCTCAAATATCTCATATGTGATATTTACTTTCACCTTTTTTTCGGTAATGGGCTGGATGCTGGAGGTAGCATACCGCTCAACACGGGACAGGCGCTTTGTAAACCCCGGGCTTTTGAAAGGCCCATACC
>JAIWHJ010000091.1:0-6598 GCA_048629695.1 Promethearchaeota archaeon | reverse complement strand
CAAGGGGGATCACGAGATCTGGTTTAGCCCGATAACCGGCATCAGATTTGTGGTTGACAATTCAATCAAGTCCCGGCATACGGCCAACGCTGTCCTCAAGCAAGCAGGGTTACCTAAGAAGTTCTGAAGGGGTTGATTTTAACTTCGGCCAATCCCTAATCGTTGGTTGCGGTTGAGCCGAATATAATTTGTCGGGTTTCGCAGGAAAGATATCTGATTAAATGCCTTGGGTAGTTCACGGGCGACATCTCCTGCAATAAATCCCATACTCACTCCTGAAACCGCTGCTAAACGGTCGGCAGCCAGGCCGTGAACATATATGCCCAGGCAGGCCGCCTGCCAGACATCAAGTCCCTGGGCCAAGAGTCCTCCAATCAATCCTGTCAAGACATCTCCCATGCCGCCGGTGGCCATTCCGGGATTGCCGGTGGGATTTACGGCAATCCGACCGTCCGGTGCTGCAATTATCGTGGCGGCCCCTTTGAGCGCTAGAATCACTCTGTTTTCTTTTGCAAAGGATGAGGCGATTTCAAGCCGGTTGCCTTGGATCTCTCTGGTCGTCATTCCGGTAAGCCGTGCCATCTCGCCGGGATGCGGGGTCAAAATCCGCGGCGCTGGCGGATCTTTTATCCTGGATCGATCCATGGAAAGGATGTTAAGCCCGTCGGCATCAACAATCATCGGCAGTTCGGATTCCAGGTAGAGTTTCATTACAAGTTCGCGGGCGCCGGATTTTGTTCCCATTCCAGGCCCCACTGCTACGGCCTGTTTGCCTGCCATGCTTTCCTTTATTAGATTCCAGTCCGAGCCTGAAAAAATTCCACCTGAATCCTCTGTCATGGGAATTGTCATTGCCTCATGCAGGGCCTCTTCAAATATGGGATTCAGGTCCCTTGGAACGCACAGCGTAACAAGGCCGGCGCCGGAACGAAGCGCTCCCTGGCCGCTTAAAATTGCCGCGCCTGTCTTTCCTGTCGAACCAGCCACGATTAAGAGATGCCCGAATGTCCCCTTGTGTGATGATACGTTCCGGGCAGGAATCCACGGCCTCACGGTTTCAGAATCCAGGAGTTCCGTCTGAATGGCTGCCTGTTCAACAGCCTCAAACGGGATCGTGATGTCAACTACTTCCATATCACCGGCAAAATCTCGACCGGGTTCAACGACCATTCCGGTTTTTGCCAATCCATATGTGGCGGTAAGCCGGGCCTGAACAGAGATACCCATAACCCGGCCTGTGTCACTGTTCAGACCGGACGGGATATCAACAGATACAACAGGGCATGTAAACCGGTTGATTCGAGTGATGACATCTGCGAAATGACCGGAAATATCACGCGTGAGCCCGGTTCCAAAAATCGCATCAACCACTGCCTGGCTGTGCGCCAATCGGCCTTCCGCGGACCGCAGATCTTCAATGTTAAGCAGAATATGGATCGGAATGGGAAGTTTCCGGACTATTTTAAAATTTGTTGCTGCATCGCCTTTAAGCTTTTCCGGCTTGACCAACATGAAAACACAGGGCTTTGCTCCCTGCTGATGGAGATGCCGTGCAATTACAAAGCCGTCTCCACCGTTGTTCCCCGGACCCACGAAAATGGAGACTATCTTGCCTGCAAAACTTCCAAACCGTTGGTTCATGGCCACAACCGTCCCTTGACCGGCATTTTCCATCAGCACAATTCCGGGAATCCCATAATCATTGATTGCCGTTGCGTCCAGATTTCGCATCTGTTCAGCAGTTGATATTTTCATGTTTATGTGCCTTTTGTTTTTTTTCCCGCCTTTGGCCGAAGTTAAAACCAACCCAGTTTTTTCTTGACAATGTATCCCATTTGGGATACATGTGTAACTTACAGTATATAATTTCTATTGGGAGATATATTAATGAAAACTCAAACTACCATAAGGGTTGATCAAAACAATTATATTCAAGCCAAAACAATATTAAAATACATGGGCTTATCGTATTCACAAGCTGTTAATATATTTAACAGTATGATCGTGTGTAATAGAGGGCTTCCATTTGAAATAAAAATTCCAAATGATGAAACACTTCAGGCAATGGAAGAGACAAGAAAATTAGATGGTGATTTTGTTATTTTGGATGATTTTAAGAAGTAACTTTTATGAAATTATTCAGAACTAAAACTTTCAAAAAAGATTATCAGAAACTTAAAATATCAGATACTCAATACGTTAAATATATTAAATATTTATCTTTATTGTTAGCTGGTAAAGCGCTACCTCTTGAAGCAAGAGATCATAAACTGATTGGAAATTATTCAGGTTTTAAAGAATTTCATATTGGTGGAGATGTGTTGGTTATTTACTATATTAAAGATAACATTATAAGGTTAACGAGAATCGGCACTCATTCGCAAATATTTAAATAATGGCTGAACGGAAAATCAAAAAAGCTGGTTGCCCTGATCGCGGCAGGTAAGCGAGCCTGTGAAACTCCAGATGCGGCGCGGCGCCTGTAATCGCTTACTTTCTGCGTTCCCGGTTCAGCCAGTCAATCCGACTCCACAGACCGTGCAGAATACGCACTTCCCTTTCATCAAGTCCGTCTCTTCCGAAGATGCGCCGAAATGTGCGCAAAAGATGATCCGGGTTCTGCGGATCCAGAAACTCGATATCAAGCAGGGTCTGTCTCATATGCTGAAACATCCTTTCAACTTCCTCACCCTGTGCTAATGCCCTTGTATCATCCGCATCTCCAGCCGTCCGTTCCGCCACGGCTATTTCATAAAGACAAATTGCAACAGCCTGGGCGAGATTCATGGATGGAAGTGAATCAGAAGTGGGAATCGTAATGAGTCTCTGGCAGAGATCCAGATCAGAAGTCTGAAGTCCGCTGTCTTCCCTGCCGAAAACAAGCGCCACCCTTCCCTTCCCGAGTCTCGGAATCAGAAAACGGGCAGCCTGGTCAGGATTAAAAAACTCTTTCCTGTATTTGCCGAAGCGCCGTGTGGTCCCCATGGCCAAACAACAATCTGCGAGCGCTGACCCAAGATCATCGTAGATCGCGGCTCCTTCCAGCACAGCCCTGGCCTTTACCGCCATCCTCCGCCCGTCGTCAGACAGATAATCCGCACACGGACTCACCATGCGCAGATCGGAAAAACCGAAGTTCATCATCACACGGCAGACGGAACCGACGTTCAAAGCCCCCTGAGGCTCTACAAGGACAACCACGACGTTGGCAAAATTCAACACTAAGGGCTCCAACCCAGATTTGATACTGTCAACTGACTACTTTAAAAATGCCAATGTCAGGACTTGTGTGACTTTCTGAACATAGTGAAAATTCAGACCATCCCTGACGTGATCCGGAATCTCGCTCAAGTCCTTTTCATTCTGGAACGGAATAATCACCTCGTTGATTCCGGCCTGTTTTGCGGCAAGCACCTTTTCCTTAATGCCGCCCACGGGCAGGACATCTCCCCTTAATGTGATCTCCCCTGTCATAGCCAGATCTTTCCGTACCACCTTTCCCGTAAAAAGTGAAGTCAAAGACACTGCGATAGCAACACCTGCGGAGGGGCCGTCCTTGGGAGTGGCGCCCGCGGGAATGTGAATGTGAATGTCGGTTTTTAAAAAATCAGTCCCTTTTATCCCGATTTCATCAAAATGAGAACGGACATAGGTCAGCGCGGCACTTGCCGACTCTTTCATCACACTTCCAAGTTGTCCTGTAAGAACCAGAGAACCCTTTCCCGGCATCATCGAGGTTTCTATAAAAATCAGCCGGCCTCCGACAGGGGTCCATGCAAGCCCGGTTGCCAGTCCCGGCCCCCACGACCTTGTTGAGATCTCGGAAAAAAATTGAACAGGCCCGAGAAAATTTTCAAGATCGTCAGAGCCCACCTTTGAAAGTCCTTCATGCCCGGAGACGATCTCTTTAGCAACTCCACGGCAGATGTCTGCAATCCGCCTTTCAAGACCGCGGACCCCGGCCTCCCTTGTGTAGGAATGGATGATCGTCCTTACCGCCTCGTCATCTATCAGGAGATCGCCGGTTGTAAGCCCGTTGGCTTCAAGCTGTTTTTCCATCAGAAACTGTTTGGCTATCCCGAGCTTCTCGTCCTCCGTGTAGCCTGAAAGCTCGATTATCTCCATTCTATCTCGCAAAGGAATCGGAATATTCTCAATAACGTTTGCAGTTGTAATAAACATCACCCTGGACAAATCAAAGGGGATCTCAAGGTAATGATCCACAAACGTTGAATTCTGTTCAGGATCCAGCACTTCAAGCAGGGCGGAAGAGGGATCTCCCCTGAAATCCGTTCCCAGTTTGTCAATCTCATCCAGCATAAAAAGCGGATTCTTTGTACCTGCCTTGCGGATGCTGTTGATGATGCTGCCCGGCAGTGAGCCGATATAGGTACGGCGATGTCCCCGTATCTCAGCCTCATCACGCACACCGCCAAGCGAAATCCGGACAAACTTCCGATTCATGGTCCTGGCAATGGACCGCCCCAGAGAAGTCTTACCCACTCCGGGCGGGCCGACAAAACAGAGAATAGGCCCTTGAACGTCCTGCTTCAGTTTCCGGACCGCAAGAAATTCAATAATGCGCTTCTTGATTTTATTTAGACCATAATGGTCTTCATCCAGGTGTTTCTGCGCCAGTTCAATATCAAGGGAATCGGTTGTAACGGATTCCCACGGCAGATCGAGAAGCCATTCAAGGTAGTTCCTGGAAACCGTGTATTCCGGCGACGATGGAGGAATTCTGCCCAGACGGCCCAGCTCCTTTTCCGCAGCCTTTCCAGCCTCCTTACTTAACGAAGCCTCTCCCATTTTCTGTTTAAGCTCCTCAAGCTCGACGTTCTGCTCATCACCTTCCCCTAATTCCTTGCGTATGGCCTTGAGTTGCTGTCTGAGATAAAACTCCCTCTGATGCTTATCCAGATTCGCCTTAACATTTTTCTGGATTTCATGGCTCATTTCAACGGTTTCCATGTGGTCGTTCAGCTTGAGGGTGGTCTTGTGCAACAATTCTTTTAATTCCTCGATCTCAAGAAACTCCTGTTCCTCTGCAAGAGAAAGATTAAGTTGCGAGATAACAAGGTATGCTGTAAAAAATAAATTTTGGGAGGACATGAGAGTCAAATTCAACTCGGAAGGGAGATTTGAGAGTTCAATAAGCCTTGCAAATTGACTTCGAAGATTGTGAGCCAGCGCCTCGGTCTCCTTGTCGCTTTCCTCGTTCATTCCAAACGGCTCGACTCGGGCCTTGTGATAAGGCTCCTTTCGCGTAAATTCCAGGATCCTGATTTTCCTGAGACCACTTGTCAAGATCTGGTAAACCCCGTCCTGGGATTTGATCATCTTGTGAATATAACCGAGTACACCCACGGAATAGAGATTGGCCGTATCCAGGGCCTTTTTTGAAGGTTCGGTTTTCTTTTGAGTAACAATGGCAACAAGACGGTCTCCAAGCAGGGCGTCGTCAATCAACTGTTTTGATGAAACACTTGCCACCTGCAGCGGGAAACCCATGCCGGGAAAAAACACAAAACCATAAATCGGCAGTACCGGCAGTTCATCCGGTATCTCAAGACCTGCGGGATCTACGTTTGCCCCTTTTTTTTCACTATGTTGTTCTTCACTCATGGCATTACTTCACTTCTATTTTCACCATTCCGGCCATCTTCATCTTGGGAAGAGTGATGGATAGCAGACCGTTCCTGCAGTTCGACCTGGTTTTAGTAACATCAATGGGGGCGGAGAGATATATTGTACGTTCAAAAGGGCCGTGTTCCATTTCAATCTGATGAATTTTAGTACAGTATATCAGGTCCGGCGCCGGCAGCCTGCGGTAACCGGAAACAGTGACCGCCTTTCTTTCGGCAAGCACGGACAATTGATTCGGGTCAATACCGGATGCATCCATCAGGATAATAAACTCGATTTCAGTTTCATAGATATCCACGGACGGAACCCAACCGCTGTCCTGACGGATCGGTCCCATCCGGGCCATTGACATATTCCTCAGCAAACGGCCCATCTGTTCCTTTTTTTTCAACTCCATGAAAATCCGCCTTATACCGTGATTTCAGTTTCTCAGGGATGGAAACAAAATAAATATCAGCCGATAATTTCACGCACGGCAGTAACCAGTTCATGTCGATCCACGGGCTTCTGAAAAGTGCGGAGCGCGCCGAATTTCTTGCATAATTCAAGATAAACCTCCGGATGAGCGAGTGAACCGCCGCCTGAAATAGCGATGATCTTTGCATCCGGAAATTCATCACAAAGTTCCCTGATAGTCTCAAGACCTTCTTTTTCCGGCATCAGGATATCCGTTATCACAAGGTCTGCAGGATCTTTGCGAAAAAGATTCAAACCCTGCGCGCCATCGGCGGCAGTTTCAACTTCATAACCCTCGCGTTCCAAAATCGCGCGCAACAATGAACGGATCTGTTCATCATCATCAATAACCAGAACTCGTGGCATAATTTCAGTCCTCCTTCTCCTAATCTAAAGGCTCGCTAAAAATAACTTATTGTAAACGTTCAGTCTCTTCATCTTCAAAGCCGGCACAAGGCTTCCTGCCGAACAACAAGACTGCCCATATGCTTATCTC
>JAIWHJ010000090.1:0-6697 GCA_048629695.1 Promethearchaeota archaeon | reverse complement strand
CACATATACATCAAAAATCAAAACAAATTGTCAATAATCAATTGTGAATAACTAACTGATAATTAACGACATATTTACTTGTGGGTAAAGGGCAGGGCAAGCCCCCTCAACATGCATCAGGCGGCATAAATTTCAGGAGAGGTGGTTCTTCCGTCATGAAGAACGTTAAGGCAATGGGGGCAAGTAATATATTTGTAAACGGCTATTAACTGTATGGACGGCAGGGTGCAGCTACCTGTAATTGAATATATGAAAAGCAGGTATGGTTTGTGACATTTAAAGTCTAACAAATTAGACCTTTGCCATCAAAGCAAACAAGCCGGGTGAAAAAGAAGAAGGGTATGGGAAAAATTTATGCGCTGGCATCAAAAGGAAGTAAAGGAGGCTGTTGAAGATATAGGATCATCTCTTCATGGCCTTTCTCTGGAAGAAGCACAAAAGCGACTTGGGCAATATGGTCCCAATGAGTTAAAGGAAAAGAAAAAAAAGACTTCTTTCATGATGCTCCTTGACCAGTTCAAGGACTTTATGATCATCGTTCTCATTGTTGCAGCCGTAATTGCCGGTATTGCAGGAAAGCCTATTGATGCGATAGCAATTATAGCAATAGTTATCTTGAATGCGATTATAGGATTTGTTCAGGAGTACAGGGCAGAGGAGGCAATGGCAGCCCTTAAAAAAATGGCGGCCCCGGTATCAACCGTGTTGAGGGCTGGAACGCCTGCCAACATCAAGGCCTCTGAGATTGTGCCGGGAGATATTGTTTTGCTTGAAGCCGGTCAAATAATACCTGCTGATATGCGATTGCTTGAAACTGCGAACCTCAAGTTGGAAGAGGCTGCCCTGACAGGGGAATCAGTCCCTGTTGAAAAACATACAAACAGGCTTCACGACGCACATCTGCCCATTGGCGACCGGAAAAATATGGCATATCAGGGAACTATCGTTACATATGGGAGAGGATCAGGCGCAGTTGTTGCTACCGGTATGGAAACAGAGATAGGAAAGATTGCAACCCTGCTCCAGGAAGAAAAAGATTTAAAAACTCCCCTTCAGCAACGACTTGCAGCCTTTGGTAAAAGGCTTGCCATAGCAATCCTGGTCATATGCGCCATAGTATTTGTAGCAGGGCTGATGAGGGGCGAATCTGTTGCGCTGATGCTTTTAACTGCCATAAGCCTTGCGGTCGCTGCTATACCGGAAGCATTGCCGGCAGTTATAACAATAGCCCTCGCCATTGGCGCAAAAAACATGGTAAGGCAGAATGCCCTCATTAGAAAACTCCCTGCCGTGGAAACCCTTGGCTCTGTTTCGTACATTTGTTCCGATAAGACAGGCACACTGACCTTAAACAAGATGACGGTGGAGGAGATTTATGCAGACGGAAAGGTATCAGGGGTTAAGGATATGGAGCCGCCCCATCCCAAATCCTTGTTATTCAAGGCTATGGCATTAAGTAATGACGCACGGATGAATGCAGAAGGCGATATTATTGGTGATCCCACTGAAATTGCTCTGTATAACATTGCAAAAGATAACGGTTTTGACAAACAAGAACTGGAAAAAGACTTTCCGCGTGTTGCTGAGATTCCCTTTGATTCTGATAGGAAATGCATGACTACCTTTCATAAAATCCCCCCTATCCCCCCTTTAGTAAAGGGGGGCGAGGGGGGATTTATTTCCGTTACAAAGGGAGCAATAGAGGTAATGATTGAAAAATCAAAAGATATTTTGACATCTGACGGATTAATATCTTTAAATGTAGGTGATATTTCAAGAGTAAATGAAAAAATGGCTGCTGATGGTTTGAGAATTCTTGGCATGGCCATGAGAAAATGGGATAGCCTGCCTGAGGATATATCCCCTGAGAATGTGGAAACAGGGCTTACTGTTTTAGGTTTCGCAGGCATGATGGACCCGCCCAGAGAAGAGGCGAAAAAGGCGGTTGCCCTCTGTAAAACTGCAGGAATAAGGCCGGTGATGATAACCGGTGATCATCCTATTACAGCAAGGACCATAGCTAAAAGACTTGGGATTTTAGATGATGACTCAAAGGCAATAACAACAGGGAGAGAACTTGACAAATTGCCACTGGAAGATTTTGAAAAAAGGGTTGAACATATAAGGGTATATGCAAGGGTGGCCCCTGAGCAGAAATTAAAAATAGTAAAGGCCCTTCAGTATAAAGGACAGTTTATTGCCATGACAGGAGATGGTGTAAATGATGCGCCGGCGATTAAGAGGGCAAATATAGGCGTAGCAATGGGTATTACCGGGACGGAAGTTGCAAAAGAGGCATCTTCCATGATACTCCTTGATGATAACTTTGCAACCATTGTCAAGGCTGTAAAAGAAGGAAGGCGCATTTATGACAATATACTGAAATTTATCATATACTCCATGACCTCAAATGCAGGGACATTATGGGCAATATTCCTTGCCCCGTTTTTTGGACTTCCTCTTCCCTTGATTCCGATCCAGATATTGTGGATGAACCTCCTTGCGGACAGCCTCCCGGGACTTGCCCTTACTGCGGAACCTCCAGAGAAAAATGCGATGAACAGACCTCCAAGGCATTCTGATGAGGGGGTATTTTCCCATGGCAGAGGTTTTTTTATAATCAAATTCGGACTGGTTATCGGGATAACCGCTCTGCTTTTTCAAGCATTTGCCATGAAAGAGGACATGCCCTGGCAGACAATGATATTCACAGCACTGGTTATTGGCCGAATGGCTGTTGCTATGGCTGTTCGCTCTGAGCAGGATTCGTTATTTAAAATCGGGATATTTGGCAACAAACCTCTGTTGGGCGCCATTCTCTTAACCTTTATCCTTCAGATGTCCACAGTATATGTACCATTTTTAAATCCGGTTTTTCATACAGAGCCTCTGGCTCTGTATGAATTGATGTTAACACTGGCCCTGTCAAGTGTGGTGTTTTTTGCAGTAGAAACAGAAAAGTTGTGGAAGAGGAAGAGATGGCATAATCATGAAACTTTTCAGCGCACCCACGCATGAAGGAATTGCCCGCTTCTACGGATTATCGGTAGTTCAACCGGTTTTTCTATGTTACCTGAAAGCAATGACCGGGCCGCATATTGGGGGAAGTTTAACCTTGACATAGCAAAAATTTGCTGGTAAAAGGCTTCAGCTTAAATCCTTATAGTAATAGTAATAGCGCCTGGAAATTTTCTGAGTACAGCCGGTCTTTGCAGTATTGTAAAGATCTCCCGGAGAATTGAAGGGCTACATTTATAAACCATATGTGAAGGAGGTGTTGAATATGCCAACACGCCGCGACTTTTTAAAGGGTCTAGGGGCAACTGCAGCCGTTGCTGCCACTGCCGGTGCTGCCTCTGTCTCGGCCGGTGGCCATGGCGGATACCATGGTCCCGAAATTTATGAAGAAAGCTATGGTGTTTTAACGGACTTAACAAAGTGCGTCGGCTGTCGTCAATGTGAATGGGCGTGCAATGAAGAGAACAAACTGCGCCCAAGCGAATCGATCGACAGCCTTGAGGATCAGTCTGTTTTTGACGAATTCAGACGTCCGGATGATGTACGTTACACCGTAGTGAATCGTTATAAGGGCAAAGGCCTTGGCGGAGGCGACATGTTCGCCAAGGTGCAGTGCATGCACTGTGATTATCCGCCGTGCGCATCAGCCTGCCTCGTCGGAGCGCTTAAAAAGGATCCATGGGGACCCGTTACATACGATGCCTGGAAATGCATCGGATGCCGTTACTGCATACAGGCATGTCCGTGGGCGGTACCGGCGTACGAGTATAATAACCGTATAACGCCCAGGGTCATGAAATGCACCATGTGCTTTTCGCGCACCACCACGGAGCATGATCCAAAGCCTGATATCAGGATAGGCAATTTTCTTACTCCGGGTCGGGGGCTTCCGCCTCAAGAGAAAGGTAAGCCGACAGGAAAGGCGCCGGCATGCGTCACAGCATGCCCGCAAGAGGCAATGATCTTCGGCAAGCGCAGCGAACTACTTGAGATTGCGCACGAAAGAATCAACAAGCATCCGGACCGCTACATTGATCACGTCCTGGGTGAGCACGAAGTGGGCGGGACTGCCTGGATGTACATTTCCAATCAGCCGTTCGAGGATGTTGGTTTTCCGAAAAATATGCCTGACGAAAGCCCGGCCGCGCTTCTGGAATCGATCCAGCATGGAATTTTCAAAAAATTTGCAAGTCCTGTGATGCTCTTTGGCGCATGCGCCGGCTTAATGCATGTAAACGGGTTTTTTAAACATGGAGAAAAGCATGATACAGAAGGGGGGTCCGATCATGAGTAATACTTCACATCCTGCTATTGCAAAACCCCCTTTTTTCACACCTGGGGTAATTATAGTCTCGATCATGGCCTTGATAGGGCTTACCGGCATAGGGGCCAGGTTTCTTTTCGGGCTGGGGCATGTCACAAACCTTAACAACCAGTTCCCATGGGGGTTATGGATCGGGGTGGACGTTGCCTGCGGCGTTGCTTTGGCGGCCGGCGGCTTTACATCCGCCTTTATAGCAGAAATTTTAATGAAAGATGACTTTCATGATATAGTCCGCCCGGCTCTGCTTACGGCCATGCTGGGCTATACATTTGTCGGACTTGGGGTCTTTGTGGATATCGGACGATCCTATAATATCTGGCACATGTTGCTTCCTTCGATGTGGTCGCCGAATTCAGCCCTGTTTGAAGTCGGTATGTGTGTATCTTGTTATCTGACCGTTTTGTACATAGAATTCCTTCCCATAGCGCTTGAGCGTTTCAAGGACAGAGTACCTTGGCCCGCAGTCAACGGCGTTCTCCATTTTCTTGACAGGATCATGAAAAAGGTTATCTGGGTCTTCATCATCCTGGGCGTTATGCTTTCCTGCATGCATCAGTCATCTCTGGGAGCGCTTAATGTTATTGCCGCTACCAAGATTCATCCACTCTGGTGGACCCCTATCCTGCCGATGCTGTTCCTGATTTCGGCCTTCTGCGTAGGTCCGTGTATGGTGATCTTTGAATCCGGCATTTCAATGCGGTCATTCAAAATCCCTTACCATTATGAGTCACCGACGCTTGCCAAGCTTGGCAAGTTCCTGCCGTTCCTCCTGACCGTTTATTTTACAGCCAAGCTCGTTGATATGCTTAACAGAGAGTCCTGGGTCTACCTGGTCGACGGCTCTTTTGAAGGCAAAATGTTCATGCTGGAAATAACTATCGGGATTATCTTGCCTTTCTGCATCTTTATCAGCGAAAGGCTGCGCAATTCATTCGGCTGGCTCTGGTTAGCGGGTGCAATGGTCGTTGCCGGGGTAGTATTAAATCGTGTTAATGTATTCATTATAGGTGTGAGTTCGCCATATCAGGAGATGACAGGCCGTTATAGCCCCACAGGCTGGGAATGGTGCGTCACAATCGGGTGTATCTGCATACTGACATTAATAGCCAGGTTAATTATACTGAACTTCCCGGTAATTCACGCGTTAGAGGGAGGACATGACCATGAATAAAAAAACATTAAGTATGTCATTGATGTTGTCTGCCCTGACGGCATTCGCTGTCACTCCTTCCTTTGCCGGCGGGCATGGGGAAGCTGCGGTTCATGGCGGTTCTCTACTGGATAATCGCCCCCTGAACAGCTACTGCAGGACTTGTCATGTCAAGGAAGAGTTTCCGACAAATAATCAACCAAATCTTCTGGACACCTGCCCGCGGCTCGGAGGAAATTTTTCCGGCCAATATGAGCTTAGCGACGGCCCTGATACTGTGACCATTGACCAGCTCGCAAATATATACGGCCCGGTCGAGTTTGATCATATCGGACATGCTAAATGGTGCGAGCTTGGCAACGGATGTGTTGATTGCCATCATGTTGATCCCAACGGCGTCATAACGTCGTGCGGTGAGTGCCATGAATCATCTCCTGTACGAAAGGACATGAGAGTGCCTTCCCTCAAGGCTGTCTACCATTTGAACTGCATGGGCTGCCATCTGGAATGGGGACATAAGAATGCCTGCCAATACTGTCACGGAATAGCCGGAAGGGATGCTGACAAGAGCAGCCTGGCGCACAAAAAAGTCGAAGCTCAAAACGCTTACGTATTCAAGTCCGATCATGTGGGAGGCGTTGTGACCTTTGATCACAAAGGACACTCGGGGATGTACGGGCAATGCGCTGCCTGCCATTCGGGCGGAAGTTGTAAGGACTGTCATGATGTGACTAAACAACCGTCAGCTGAATCTGCTTTGCTTGACTTCGGCACCACGTGCGGTTCCTGCCATGCCGGCAATGCAGCGAAAGTCGGCGCATTCAAACACGCGTCTACCGGGCTGGCATTGGGTGAAGAACATGTCGAGCTTGAATGTTCGGATTGTCATACCAACCGTAATTTTGCCGTAAAGAGCTGTGTTGACTGCCATGATGATGAATTTAGTCATCCGAATGATCTTCCTGGCGAAAAAGTTCAATAAAGAAAAAATATTATCAGCCATTAATTCCACGGCTTGGTAAACACAAAAAAAACCCCGGAAACAATTTAGAATGTTTTCCGGGGTTTTTTTTATTTTTTGTCATTTTAAGGTTAAAACCCCCGCCTTTTAGGCGGGCAGCTTTAACTCTTATAGGTGTTTTTCGTGCTCGTGCTCGTGCTCGTTAACGAGTCGGCTATATTGATCGCAATGGCCATGAATTCTA
>JAIWHJ010000089.1:0-6711 GCA_048629695.1 Promethearchaeota archaeon | reverse complement strand
TTCAAACCATTTTTTTTGTATATTTTCTTATAGTTATCAATCTAAAATTGCGAATGCTCCCTTCAAGAGAATGCTTTAAATAAAATTTGAGAAAATATTAGGAAAAATTACCGAATTAATTTTATTTAGCTTTTGTTAGAATAATTATGTTCAACTACTTACTAAAAGTCTGTTAAGTAGATTTTTTATCATAATTGCAGATATTTTATTATCTGCTATACTGACAATAGTCAAACAAAAAATTTCCCCTCGGTTATAATGAATAAAAAAAATCTATAACCGCCCCCCTGAGAAAGTCATAATGTTAAGCCTGACCCCTTACCCGACCCCTTATCTCTTATTCCGGCGCTAACTATGTGATAAAATAATACATAATAAAATAATATGTGATAAAGTACGTGATGTAACAATCAAGCATTCAAAAAAATTTTAAGGAGATTTCGGTATGACAATAAAGATAGGCATCAACGGATTCGGACGGATAGGCAGAAATATTTTCAGGGCCATTGATAAATATGAGACTTTTAAAGATGTCGAGGTCAAGGCTGTTAACGACCTCACGAACAATACAATACTTGCCCACCTGCTGAAATATGATTCCGTAATGGGCGTGTTCGACAAAAAAGTAGAGGTTGTTGACAGAGGATTCCGGGTTGATGGGCAACAGGTCGAGGTGACCAGCCACAGGAATCCGGCCGATATCCCATGGGGTGACCTTGGAGTAGATTATGTGATTGAATCCACGGGCCTCTTTGTGACCGAGGAAAAGGCCTCGGCCCACATAAATGCAGGCGCCCGGAAGGTGGTGATCTCAGCCCCTGCAAAAGGCGATATCAAAACTATCGTTATGGGCGTTAATGAAGACGAGTATGATCCAATGAAGCACCGCATCGTGTCAAACGCCTCTTGCACCACCAACTGCCTGGCCCCCATGGCAAGAGTGATCATGGACCGGTTCGGCATCGAAAAGGGACTTATAACAACAGTCCATGCCTACACAAACGACCAGAGAATCCTTGATCTGCCGCACAATGATCTGCGCCGCGCACGTGCGGCAGCCGTTTCCATGATACCGACCAAGACCGGCGCCGCATCTGCCGTGGCTCTCGTCATTCCTGAACTGGACGGGAAATTCGACGGTCTGTCCATACGCGTGCCTACACCCAATGTGTCCATAGTGGATGCTGTAATGGAAGTTGGACAGGAGACCAGTGTTATGGAGGTCAACCAGGCGTTGAAAGAGGCTGCCGGCCGATATCTCGGCTATTCGGAAGAACCCCTGGTCTCCATAGACTATACAGGGAATCCCCACTCCTCAGTAGTTGACGCACTCTCCACAAAGGTGATTGGAAATATGGTCAAGGTGCTCTGCTGGTACGACAATGAATGGGCCTATTCCAACCGGATGGTCGACCTGATCCTGCACATGGAAAACCAAAAACCGATATAAAATGATTAAATCTTGCCAGCCGGCCATTGATTCGGACGCCTTAAGGGCCAACCTGCTTGAGACCGCTGTCAGCGAGGTGGCCATTGATCCATCCTGTGCTGTTCTCTGTGATATTGTCAAAAAGTATAAGGGCATTCACGCCAACCTGGAGCAACTGCTTTATGAAATCCATCACCCCTTCCGTAACTGGACATTGATACTGCCCAGACTGCGCGCCTTTGTTCTGAAAAATTTCAATCGTTATTATCAACACAGGGATGGTCCGGAGGCATTTGGACGATTCTGCGATATTTTCCTTTCTGCAATTGATTCGCCCATCAAACAGCCGTCCGGCGAAAAGGAGACGGCAATGGAGGCGCTTCTCGCTTATATTGAAAAGCTTGTCTCCCGCCTTGATCATGATGGCCCGGCCGGATACGAATCCGCCCTTGCCGCCTGCTTTTCACGGCTTGTTGCCCTTGATGACGATGTCACGATGTACATGGTTCAGAGCCGTTATTGCATGAAAAAAATCTGTGCCCTTCTGCTCAAAATCAGCAGACAGGCCCGGTCAACCAATAAAACCGGGTACGACCTGAAACCGGCGGCCCGACTCTTAAAAAAGACTCTGTTCCTCAATTACCGTTACTGGCTGGGCGAGGAAGATCCTCTCCCATGGCTTTCAGACCAGTGCGGGGATATGTGCCGAGGATGGGAGGCGGGCAGGCTGTTCAACCGGATTTCACATCAAAGGCTGAAAGAGCATTCCGATTCCCTTAAACGCGTTAAGATTGAGGCTGATTCAAATGGTGAGGAACCATTGGCCCTGCTTCTTGAACTGCCGTCTCATCCAGACATTGTACGGCTTTACAGGGAGGTGTCTGAAAAGCTGGTCGAGACAAGCCTGGAAGACGATACCGGGGACCGGTTCGCTGAAAACCGGAGGCTGCTTTTCCTCTTCAGAATCATGGATACCTCGGGTCTCTTCCTGATCCACGAAGAGACCTTAAGAGAGATCAATCAGGGACTGGTCCATCTGATCCAAAAACAGAAATTCGAAGAAATCGAGAGGTTTCTCCTGACAGCGTTTCAACTCTTAAAGGTAAATGTCAGAAAATATCCGCACACTTCACTGCAATGCATCCAGGTCGCTGGAACCGAAATCTTTGACAGGGGCAACAGCCGGCTCGTTGAGACCTTCCTTTGGGAGACCACTCGCTTTGGTTTTCAACATGCCAATGTTATTGGAGTGACCAGAGACTGGCAGCCCATAATTAACCCGGCCCATCTGGGCAATATCCGGGTATGGCTCAGCCTGATCATGCATGAGCCCAAATGGTGCGCCACCCTCTTTTCCGCCCTGATCATCAATATTAAACTTTCCGGCACCTGCGTAAAGGACACGGACCTGTTCCAGCGGGACATTACAGAACTCTTGAATCACCCTGTTGAACCGGTTTACAACCTGGTTAAACAGTTTGCCAGGTTGATGCCTGTATTTTTCAACGAAATCGGCGCAGAAGGCATACTAAGAGAGGTGTCCACAGAACTTGACGAAATTCACAAACGCCGGGATCCGCTCATCCATTTCCTGAGAAAACAGAGCCATGTGGAAAGCAGTAACCTGATTGTGGAATTCATTGAGGCCATTTTTCAATTCTGGAGGACAAGGGATCGTGATCCCCTGACCCATTTTCTGCCGCTCGAAATCGTGGCCAGGATCGCAACCGATGGTGAGTTTGTGGATGACATCCACAAACTGATTCAAAGAGTATTTTCCCTTCCTGAAATTGATGAGAACAAAGACCTTTTAAGATTAAGCAATGAGAATATGAAAAAACTCCTGGCAGACCAGGATGACATTGCACAGACCGAGGTCAGAAGGTTTGGACTGCTTGTCAAGATGTACAGGCTCGTTTATCAGAAATACAACCTGGGATTTCAGGAACTTGGCTATGAACTTGAATATGGGGCCGGAATAGATTTTCCAGAAATGAAAGGACTTGTCAAGGAACTTGAAAAATGTGACATTGTCAAGTGCTTGAAAATCCTGTTAAACCGGCTGGAAAGCCTCAAAGAGATCATCCTGAGCAACCGGACCTTCAAGGCGCGGGAAGACATCTATCATAAACGTCATATCGGAGTGGATATCCCCTCGGTTTACGGCTGCTACCGTGAAAAGAAATTCAACGCGCTCGGACTCACCTTCAGGCTTGAAAATTTTGCAAGGATCTATCTTAAAAAATTACCCGGCACCGTAAATGTATCGTTTATCACTAAGGCCACGTTTGTCAGGATCGTCAAGTGCTTAAGTCTCTATCTCAGGGCCCTGAAAATCGACGGGATCACCAGCCGGCGATTGGAAACCCAGCTTTCACTCCTGTCGAGTTCACTGGGGGTCAGACGGTTTTCCTTTGCCCAGTACATGGACATCCTGCAAGGGTTTTCAGAAGGGGTAAAAGACGTTATTTACACCTATTACACCAATATTCACCAGAACAACCTCTCAACCATAATCCCACAGACCGGTTTAAAAAATCTGCTGCCCAAATACAGACCCCTGCTTGTGGATCGGGATGGCGGCCGGGAAACCGGGTCTCCCTGCGATACGAAATCAGGGGACCGGATATCCAAAGAGCAGATCCTCAAACTTTCAGAATCTTTTATGCGGGATCTCATAGCAGAGGCGTTCGGGCTGCAGGAGCTGGACAACTTCATCACCGGAATCAACCACACACTGGAAGAACAGAAGGAGGCGCTGGACCCGGAGAGCCTGGATCTTTTAATGACCTACGACCCTGTAAAGGTTATCAGCTTTTTACATAAACCCAATCCATGGACCCACAACCTGATTTATCTTGGAAACAAGGGATACAACCTGACGCTTCTGGCCTGTGACAAGAAACCAGTGCCCCCGGGATTCGTCATAACCACTGAGATCTTTCGCTGCCGACCTGTTGTGAAAAACTTTTTAAGCGCTCATAACGAATTCATATCCCAGGTATACAAGTCCGTTAAAAAACTGGAAACCATGACAGGCCGTGGATACGGTGATCCTGAAAATCCGCTGCTATTATCCGTACGCAGCGGCGCAGCCGTTTCCACGCCCGGAATGTTGGCCACTATCAATGACGTGGGCCTGAACCAGGAGATAGTTTCAGGTTTTGCCGAGGCTTCCGGCAACCCCTATGCGGCATGGGACAATTTCCGCCGTTTCCTGCAGTCCTGGGCAATGGCCGGAGGAATGGAACGAGACGCCTTTCAGCTCCTGATGAACCGCGCAAAAGAACGACACAATGTGAGCAAAAAGAGCCAATTCACACCTGACCAGATGAAAAAACTGGCCCTGGAATACCGGAAAGAAATCAAGGATTCCGGAATTATCATTCCAAACGATTCCCGGCTACAATTGATCAGTGCGGTGGAAATGGTCTTTGATTCCTGGAACAGCCCTAAGACCCGGGAATACCTGGATCTGATGAACCTGTCTGAATCATGGGGTACGGCTGTAATTGTTCAAACCATGGTATTCGGCAATCTCGGCCCGAAATCCGGAAGCGGAGTTGTGTTTACAGCCCACCCGTATCGCAGAGTCAGGCGGGTTGCCTTGTGGGGAGATTACAGCGACAATGTACAGGGCGAGGACATTGTCGGAGGTCTTGTGACCTCATATCCAATTTCGGTGGAGCAGGCTGAAATCGACGGCCGGTCTATAGAATTTTGTCTGGAAAAGAAATTCCCGGATATTTACGAACCCCTTCTCGCACTCTCAAGAGAGCTGGTTTACGAGAAAAAATGGAATCCCCAGGAAATCGAATTCACCTTTGACGGATGCGCGAGCCGTAATCTCCATATCCTTCAGACCAGGGACATGATCACAATGGAGAAGAGGGAGTCTCTTGACATTTTTGAAGAGGCTGAAAACCTGGACAACTATGTGTTAGGAAAAGGCATTGGGGTATACGGAGGCGCTCTCTCAGGAAGGGCCGTTTTTACCATTGAAAACATCCGGCAGCTCCGGCTGGAAGATCCTGACACCCCCCTGATCCTGATCCGCCGGGACACGGTGCCGGAAGATATCAAGGCGATCTCCATGGCTGACGGCCTGCTCACAGCCAAGGGCGGACAGACCTCTCACGCATCAATCACAACCCTGCGTCTGAAAAAAACCTGTGTTGCAGGATGTCGTTCACTTAAGATTGTCGAGGCGGAAGAACGATGCGAGATCAGCGGGCAGACCATCCGTTTCAGGGACTGGATAAGTATAGACGGCATAAAAGGGCTATTTCTGAAAGGCGCCCATAAAATCAAAAAACCGGTTAAAGAAGAAACAATTCAAACGCATAAGTTTGTTCATTGGTAAATTTTTTCTCCAGTTGTTTTGTTTGTTTCTCCTTTTCTGGAAACAATAAGTGCAGACTATTTTCAGTACCCCTGACTTGACCCCTCAACCTCGAATTATTCCCTCACAAAAGTGTTAAGATCCTGGGGTCGGCCATCGAAAAAGGTCGCTAATCCTGCCGGAATTCCCTGATAATTTTAATCTTCAGACCGCCCGCTCGCAGATTATAATTGACTGCCCTAACCTTATCCGCAGCTGTAAAATCAAATGACTTGGTTTCGCCGTTTGCCAGGTTCAGATCGAATTTTTCAATCTTTTGGGCGTCTTTTTCACCTTTGGTGATTTGCAAGTTTCCTTTGGTTTTGGCATCCAGCCTGGTAACGCCGGTGAAAGCGAGCACCAGTTTGCGGGTTTCGGGTTTAACCGTCCAGCTTCTGTAGCTGCCGCGCTGGTCAAAATAGTCTTCAGCCGTGGCCAGCACCAAGGGCGGACGGCCCACCAAATTCATATTAAAATAGACTGCCCCTTCGGTAATTTCCGCCAAAATTTCATCCGGCTTCAGGTTTGGGTCCAGCTTGACTTCAGCCTCTTTGGTGAAGGTGTTTGGGGCCGGTTCCAGCAAGGGTTTACCATTTTTGTAGAGGGCAAAACCCCAGGCAAAGGGCTTGCCGCTGGGGCCGGACTGGGAACATTTTATTTTGATCTGCGCATCGGGATTGACGCTTACCCGGAATTTGTGGCCGGCCGTCATCCGGCGCGACACATCATATCTGCGCGGCTTGTTTTTTTGGTATTCCTTGGACTTGGCCTGCATTTGGGGATCGGCGTCCACCATTTTGGATAGCTCTTCCCGGGTTGTCTTTTGGAAATCAGCCGGGATTTGAAACAACGCGTCATCCTGGGGCTTCTCGGCAATATTGCTCAACTCGGTGAACATGTT
>JAIWHJ010000088.1:0-6742 GCA_048629695.1 Promethearchaeota archaeon | reverse complement strand
AAAGACAGAAAGGCTTTACTCTGATAGAGGTCTTTGCCGCAGTAATTATTCTGGGACTGGCCTACGTGGCTATATTGCAGAGCTTTTCGGTATCGCTCACAAACATCGACCGTCTGGACCGGTCTGCCTCCCTGCTTCTTAATGATGTATTGGAATTTGAGAGGTTACTCCATCCGGGTGAAGATGAGGAAGAAGGAGAGGGAGAAGGAGAGATCGGAGAGGTCTTTCTCGAAGGTGACAAATACAAATTGATCCTGATTGCCAATGAAAAAAGGGATCTCATGTCGCTCAAACTGGAAAAACTTTACGAATGACGAGTGACAAATGATGAATTTCGTAACCTGTATAATAAAAATTCTTAATTTTTAATTTTTTATTCAGTAAAATATATGCACCATACTTTGAAACATCAGAATGGTTTTGCCTTGATGGTTGTGATTATTGTTATGCTGCTGGTCAGTGTCCTGGCGTCACAGCTCATCATGCTCGTACGGACCGAACTTAAAATAGCTGCTAATGCAAAAGCGCGTGCGGCAGGGCTGTTCCTTGCAGAGGCCGGGATCAACCTGTCCATTTTCCGGCTTAAGGACAAACCGCTTGAGATCAAGGACGAGGCGGATGAAAATTTTATCGAGGCGTGCCTTTATGAAGACTATCTGCCCACAGGGAAGATAACCTATTATGCAGTCAGTGAAACCGGAAAAATTGATTTAAACAAATCGCCCCAGCGGCTGCTGGAACTCTTTCTGGAATACCACGGCCTGGATTCCGACCAGGTTGTAACGGTTGTCGACTCGCTCCTTGACTGGCGGGATTCCGATAATTTGCACCGTTCAAGCGGCGCTGAAAAGGAAACCTACGAAGAACTGGAACCTCCATACATACCAAGAAACGGCGATATTGTAGATCCGGCGGAATTTTTTTTGGTCCACGGCACGGACATGCTTGTGGACCGGTTTGTGCCGGAGGAGGTCTTTACTGTGCATAACAGCAAAAAAAAAATAAATTTCAACCACCTGACTCCTGCAATGCTTGATTTTATCATGCAAGATGACGAGGAGAAGATAGCAGCTTATTATGAAACTAAAAAAGAAATGGAGGGAAAACTCTCATCCGCGCTGGCCCGATTTATTATGGGCGATGCACGCTTTGATGAGCTGAAAAATTTCCTGACCTATACAACAACCAAGTCCGACCCGTACTATTATATTGTTGCCGTCGGCCAGGCCGGATATACTAAAGAGGAAGCCGAACAAGAGGAGATTGAGGAACCGGCTGTGAAAAAACAGAGGCCGGGTACCAAGCTTTCGGTGCTTGTGAAATTGCAAGGCGCAAAGTTTGAATACGTGTCCTGGAGAGAGACCCTCACATGAAAGATGCCTTGAAAATCGTCATCAAAAGAGATGGCGCCACTATCTGCCATCCCAGGGACAATGCTTTAGATAAATTCATCTACCACCAGGACGGTCCGTTTGTTGATCGGCTGGCCGAGTTTTGTTCCGAGGCCGGTCTATCCGTATCGTCGGTTATTCTCTTTATTTCCGAGGATCAACTTTTTGTAAAATTTTTTCAGCTGCCCCTGAAAACCCCTGACATTAAAGAGGCGATCAACTTTCAGTCAGGCCTGCTGACACCTTTTTCAAACGACACAATTCTTTACAGCTATAAAACCGTCCGCCAGAAAGATTGCTACCGGGTGACCATGTTCTCGGCGCGTCCGAAACCCATTGATTCTTATCTGGTTGAACTCATAGAATCGGGTTATAAAATTCTCGGCCTATACCCGGAAAACCAGAGCTACGTGACCCGATTCAACCGAAAACTCAAGTGGGCACTGGTCATTCCCGGCAGATTTCCCAAGACCTATATTTTTGACGGGATCAAACTGGAAGATCGTTTTATTAACAACCAGGAGCCTGATTTTTCCGAACTTGCCACAATTTGCGGAACCGAGACGATCTATCATTTAAGCCCTCCCGATGGAAGCTGCTTCTTGGATGCCGGCAGTCTCAATTTGAAAAAGCCTGTTCTCAAGGGATTCAACATGCTGCCCGAATCAAAGAGGCAGCCGGATTATTCGAAACCAATAATCATGGTCCTTTTTATTATAAATATTATCGCGCTTCTGGCCGTGGCCGGCTTAACCGAGTTCCATTTACATGACAGAGAAAGTCGGGTGGATGAAGCGATCAACAGGATCATGCCACAGGTTAAGGAAGTGAAAGGGTTGCGCGATAAAAATGAACGGCTGAAAGAGTACATAAAAAAAATAGAAGGAATCAGCCCCAGCCCGGACATAATCACGTTCCTTGCAGAGCTTACAACTAAACTGCCTGAGACCTCATACCTGGACCAGATGCGGATGGACAAAAAAAAGAATGCCATCCATATTCAAGGGTATACTGAAGATATCAGTGATCTGACATCCAAACTCAAGGAAATGGGAGAGACCAGCCTCAAATCCACAAGCCGGCGGCGTAATAAAACCTATTTTAATGTGGAGATAAGCCTGCCATGATTAATATCTCCAGAATCATAGATCGCTTTGGAGGCAAAAAGCCCCTGCTCATCGGAATAATGGCGGCGCTGCTGGCCTTAAAAGCAGGGCAGTTGGTCATCAACCATTTTGATGAAATGGAGGACCATGTGTCAAATCGGGAAGCCTTGCTCGATCAATACCACCGAACAACCCAAAAACTGGTAAAGCTCAGGGCAAACGTGGCCCGTGCCGAAAAAAGAAAAGAACAGCTTGATGTTTTCTTGTTCTCCGGCGAATCCGCGGAAAAAATTTCTTCAGCCATGCAGATTCAACTTCAGGAACAGGTTATAAAAGCCGGTCTTGAACCCGAATCCATCAGACCGAGACAGGGAGAAAAATACCAGGAGAACGATTACGGTGAAGTGGCCGTCAAGATCCGGCTTGCCGGTTCATTGAACAACTTTACAAAATTCCTGGCTGACCTGAACAGATCACAACAGTTGTTTATAATTGAAAGTTTTACCTTGAAGTCTTATAAGAAAACGAAATTAAAAATTTTTTTGGAACTAAAAGGGTATTATCTGCTGAAAAACAAGAAAGAAAAGGTTTAGGGGTTCAGGGGTTCAGAGGTTTATTGGATCGGCATTTTTTCCTATTCAATCCGGAACCCGGAACCGCAATCAACGGATTTTATTGGGATCTAAATACTCAAGCAACCACAAAAACAATTGTTATAGAGTACCAGGTCTGAACTTAAAAATATGTTGCGATTACCTATTATTATTGCTCTGCTTGCCTCGCTTGTTTTTCTGATTAATACAGGCTTTGAGGCTGGACAGGGAAAACCTTTTTCGGAACCGGACACATCACCAAAGCCCGCGCCCGCCTCTGTTCCCACACAGGGGGAAATAAATTTTCATTCTCCGGTTCCCGGCCATCTGCCCGACCTGAACGAAAAATATCTGTTTAATGCGGAAAGGCTTTTAGAGGAAGAGGATGAACCGGCTTTTGATGATAAGGATGACCTTGATGAATTTATTGCAGATTTTGACGATGTGAAATATGTGGGATCAATAATCAGCAGCAAGTCGCGTAAAGGTATTGTCTCATACCCTGCCAAAAAAAAGAAACCCACCCGGAAAAGGTCAAAATCTTCTAAGCCCGGCCGGTATTCGGGAAAAAATTTGAGCTACGCCCGGCTGGTGGTGGACGACAAATTCAGTGGTCATAAAGTTACCGGTATATTTCCGGATAAAATGATTTTTGAAAAAAGCGGCGAGACAATCGAAAAGCTCCTGTATGATAGTGAAAAACAGCGGATTACTCCGCCTGCCGTTACAAGGAAATCAAAGAGATTTCGGCAAAGCCCACGTGACAGGACCGAACGGCATAAGGCAACCACTCCATTAAAAATGAATAAGAACAAATCAAGCCGGCCCGCCGAGAAGAACAGGCCAAGGACTAAAGTCAGCCGCAGACCTCTGCCCGGGCCGCCGCCGGTGACTACGAGACCGATGGCCCCTGAGGGACCGGAATTTCCCGACTCCGGTAATCCATTTGAGGACCAAAACTAAATAGAAGGTGATACATGCACTTCAGATATCTATACCAATTTGTTGCGATTCTCTTGACGCTCTCCCTCTGGGGATGCAGCGAGGCGGTCAAGGAACGGCCCGGTCCCTGGGACGACCTTTCCGAAATATACGAAATTACCGAAAAGGGGGAAATAACACCCCAGCCGGATATTGAAGACCTTTCCACTCCTTCCGGGGAGACAACAGACAGGCCCCGGACAAAAGGCTTCTCCCTTAAAGGCGACGGGAATCCGTATTTAGAGAGCATAAAAAGGCAGGCTGTACGCAAACCTCTTAAATCCGAGGAAGGTGAAGGGGTCATGTTGAATTTTGACAATGCCGATATCTACGAATTTATTCAGGTTATTGCCGAGACCCTGGACTTAAATTACATTATTGATCCACAGGTCAAGGGAGTTGTCAATATCCGCTCAAGCAAGGAGATTTCCAGGGATCAGCTCTATGACGTCTTTCATAAGGTCTTGAACATCAACGGGTTAGACATTCGAAGGGAAGGGGCGAATTATTACATTTTTTCCTCACGCAAACCCATGGCCCAGACCGTTTACGGTCCTGAGCAGGCCGGCAAACTGGGGGAATCTCCACGCATGATTACACAAATTGTTCCGATCGTGCATCTCTCTTCTTCACAGGCGATAAAACTCATCGAACCATCAATCTCGGAACAGGGAATCATCCATGATCTGCCCAGTCAGAATACCCTGATTATAAGCGATTTTGAGAGCAAGGTTGTTGATGCGCTCATGATGCTTTCCCGGCTTGACGTCTCACCCCTTTCATTTCTCAAGGTCCGCATGGTTAAAGTAGAAAAGGCCCCACTTTATGATCTTAGTGATGAACTGGCCGAAATTCTCGCGGCCCTCCGAATAAACAGAAAAGATCATCTCGGAGTTTCCGTGCAACCTCTGGAACGGGTCAATTCTCTTCTTCTGGTGAGCAATAGTGAAGCTTCACTTAACAACGCGGAAGAGTGGATCAGGGAGCTTGACGTAGTGCCCTCTGAAGGAAGGGATAATATTTACATTTACAATGTCCGAAACTCCGTTGCCACGGAACTTGCGGATCTGGTAATTTCCGTGATTGAGGACAAACCCGGAATGAGCGGTTCGCCTGCAAAGGCAAAATCCAAAACAACCGGAAAAAACGTTAGAAATCTACGCGCGCCTGCAACCAGGTTAAAAAAGAAGACCGAAGGCTCGGCAGGTTCCCTTAAGTTTTCCGGAGATCCGGTACTAAAGTCCGACGACACCAGGAACATCATACTGATCCGCGCCCTGCCGGATGATTATATCGAAATCGTGAAGCTTCTGGAACGGCTTGACAACCTGCCGCGGCAGGTATTGATCGAAGTGATGGTTGCAGAGGTACTTCTCTCCGACTCATGGGATCTCGGCATCGAATGGGCGTTCAGGAACCATGAATTGGACATCAACGGGGATGTTGGTTATAGAGACACATTTGATTTTGACCTGGCCAATCTGGCTGCGGGATCCGGCTTTTCGTACTCATTTCTCAGCAACAACCAAAGGGTTACAGCCCTTCTCCATACATTGGCCTCGCAAACCGACCTGACCATCCTTTCCTCTCCCCAGGTTTTGGTCTTAAACAACGAAACCGCCTCGGTCGACGTGGGCCAGGAGGTTCCTATTATCACAACAGAGACCGTGAATGATGACATTTCATCTTCTACCAGCACATCGGTTGACAGGACCGTGCAGTACAAGAATACCGGTGTCATCTTAAACGTGACGCCAAGGATCAATTACAACGGCATAATCATCCTGGAGATTGATCAGCAGGTAAGCGAGGCCCAGGAAGAAAATACGACTTCCGGGATTGATTCGCCGATTATAATCAAACGCCAGATCAAGACAAAGCTGGCATTAAAGGACGGAGAGACTATTCTCATCGGCGGCATGATTCAAAAAAAGGACGATACCGGCGAGAGCGGGATACCGTATTTAAAAAATGTCCCGATCCTTGGCTGGTTGTTCAAACACAGGTCTGAAACAACAAGAAAAACAGAGCTTCTGATCATGATATCCGCTCATGTTATTGAATCGGAAGATGTGCTGGATAAATATTTTCGCCTGTTTAAAAATAAAATGGACACGTTCAGAAAGGAGCTGGCTACAAAATAATGCGACAGATTGTAATTGATGAACTGACAAAAGAGGAAAGGGCAAATATTGAAAATTACCTGAAAAGGACGGTCATTCCCGCCTCCATTGAAGGGATGTTCTGGCTGCCTCTGCCCCCTGACCTTTTAGGCGCGGCCCAGCAGGGTCATGACGAATGCGGCCCATTTCACTTAGGGATAGAACTTGCTGAAAAAGAGATAAGGTTTGAATTACTGGTAAGGAGCAAGGTCAATCTCCACTGTTCGTGTATCAGTTACGCCACTCCGGCCCAGCGGGAATTTCTACTGAATTTCATCGACCGTCTTCTGGATGAAGAAAAGATCAAGGCCTGACCCGCCTTTTCTTGACAACGCAACAAAACCCTGATTTCATGTAACCGTTCAGAAGGGGGTCCCCTCTGAACGGTTACGTCGGTCTTAGGGGTCGGCAAAAAATAAAATGCTATTTTGTTATATTTGTCGGAAGTGGGACTTTAGTGCCTTAGTGGTAATTTTCTTGTTTTTTGTGGCAGAAAAACTCCGCGCTCA
>JAIWHJ010000087.1:0-6751 GCA_048629695.1 Promethearchaeota archaeon | reverse complement strand
GGAATGAACCAGACCGTCCAGTTTTCCATCAACAGCTTCCCTGATTTCATCCCTGACATTGATGATATTCGCCTCATCTTCAACATCACAGATAAAGACCCTGGATTCAGGGAACAGCTTTAAGGCTGCGATCTTCCGTTCCTCGGAACGTACCACATGAATGACTTCAGCGCCTTGGGAAACGAGCGTCTTTCCAATGGCGCATGCAACCGATTTACGGTTTGCCAGCCCGAAGACAACGAATCGCTTGTTTTTAAAATTCAAAAAATTCATCAGGAAACAGGAGATAATTTGGAAGGATTTGTTATGGTGCAGGCGAAATCTACCTTTACAGCGGTCTTATCACGAACAAGGACCTTTCCTTTTAAAAACCAGGCAGGTCCCAGGGTCTCTTTAAGCCTGACGTTCATACGAATCGTGTCGCCGGGCCGGACCTCTCTTTTAAATTTGGCGCCCAGTATACGGGTAAGGACCGGAACTCCTTGTTTTGAATCATCGCCTGATTCAGTGGATCTGTTGCGGGAAAGAATGTCTGAAATAAGAAGCCCTCCGGTCTGAAACAGAGCCTCACAGAGGATAACGCCCGGCATTATCGGGTATTCCGGATAATGGCCCTTAAAAAGATCCAGGTCAACTGGAATCTCTTTTTCGGTTTCTATGGAATCATTCTCCATGGAAATTATCCGGTCCACCCAGAGAAAAGGCGGCCGGTGAGGAATTGCGTCAAGAACTGCCTGACTACAGCCCACCATTTACCTCCAGAACACTCCCGGTAATATAAGAGGCCCCCTGCCCTGCCAGGAAAAGCACTGCGGAAGCGACCTCATCCGGTCTGCCAAAACGTTTCATTGGTATCATTTTTTTATACCCGGCCATCTGTTCGGGAGAGAGGCCGTCAAGAAATTCCGTATCAATAAAACCTGGCGACACGCCGTTTACCGTAATTTTCCGTTTGGCGGTTTCTTTGGACAGAGAGGATATCAGTCCGATCTGGCCGGCCTTTGATGCAGCATAATTGGCCTGCCCGGGAAACCCCATATGCGCCATGGGAGATGTGATGAAAATAATACGGCCATACTTTTGTTTCATCATCAGGAGCACAGCATGTTTAGCCATATGATAGGCGCCGGTCAAATTGACATCGATCACGCGGTTCCAGTCTTCCGGGCTCATCATGGCAACTACGCCGTCTCTTCTGATGCCGGCATTGCTTACCAGGATATCAATGGTGTCGAATTTTTGCTCCACCATTCGGTAAAATCCTTCCACTTCATCAAGCTTGGCCACATCGCATCTGTGAAGAAAAAGGCGCCCCTGCCCTCCTTTATACTCTTTTAGAAAATTTTGAGCCGCCTCTTCATTTGACGCGTAAATACCGATTACAACGGCGCCGCTTTCAAGCAGGGCCTCGGCAATAGAACGGCCTATACCCCGGGTGGCGCCCGTTACAACAGCAGTCTGTCCTGTAAAATCAGACACCGAATACTTCCTTATAAAAGTTCAAGGTTCAAGGTTCAGCAAGGACAAAAAAGATTGAAATCATCATTCATCATTCATCATTCCGCCTTTCCTCTCTCATTCACGCAAAAAGGCATCAACATCATTTGCCACGATCACTCCATAATTAATGGCCCCGAGCCAGCCTGACATGATAATGCCGACAGATCCCACATGAAAAAGCCCTTTAACGACCTTGAAAATGGAACGTGAAACGTCAAGCCCTTCAAACTTGGTACCGAATGATGCACCTTTGGTGTGAAGTGTGTACCGATGAAAGGTCTTGGGAGTTGCAGCCTCGATCCAGTTAATCTTTTCCCTGACATTGGGAAGATATTCGTCAAGATGATCAAGCGCCCGCTCAATCATCTTCTCCTTTCCGGACTTGTATTGGTCCTCGGAAAGATCCACCCAGTCATCAAATTGGGCGTTCATGGAGGCAACTATGGTATATCTGTCATTGCCCGGCCTGGTTTTAGGGTAATACATGGAAAAAGTGCGGCTGGTGGTATCCTTTGACAAAAGTTCGCTTGAATCAAAGGTTTCTGATTTTGAGACAAACAGGAGATCACCGATATCGTCAATCACCTCCCCTTTTTTAATCCCCATATAGACCTGGCAACTGGAATTATTCACCTCAACTTTTCCAATATCGGAAAGAAAATCATCAGGAAATGATTCCCTGCCGGCAAGATCATAGACCGTGTTTGTTATGCCGCTGTTTGAGATCACGCTGGCCGCCTCAATGAATCGGCCATCTACATCAACTCCCCTTACCTTTCCGTTTTCTATGACAATCCTGTCCACCTTTGAATTGGTGCAAATGGTTATGCCGTTTGACTCCATTTCCTCTGTCATCAACCCGATAAGCCTGTCAGTCCCGCCTTGAAACGTAAATACTCCCTTATTCATAAAATTGGAAAATACGATCCCATATGTGATTGCCGGATCATCAAGCGTGGACCCGTTTGCATATGTAATAGGCTCCATGAGAAGCCGATGTACGTCCGTACGTCCGGGAAAAAACCGTTCGAAAAGCTCACGAATAGTCATTGACCGGTCATCATAAAAATTCATCCGGTTAACGGTATGGAAAAAATCATCCACTACAGACCGGCTGATTTTAAAGGTTGTACTGAGAATGGATGTGAAATCGATCCGGTCAAAGGTGGTTTTAAGAGAAAACTGAGGATTATCAAATACGATATTCTTGAGTTGAACAATGGAATCCATTATAACGCGGTTCCAGTATTTGCGGCATGTCTTTACCATGCCGTACGGAAACCCGTGAAGCGAAATATCAAAGATGTGCCCTTTGCGCTTAAACCAGGTGGCAAGCCCGCCCAGTTTATAATGATGTTCAAGAAGCAGTACCGTGTGACCGGATCTTGCCAGCCTGTTTGCGGTTGTCATGCCGCCCAGTCCCGACCCGATTACAATTGAGTCGTAATAATCTGCTGCGCCTTCAATGGATTTATATGGCATAAGGTTCAGGGTTCAAGGTTCAGGGTTCAGAGGTTCAGGGTTTCAACAGCGAACCTTAAACCTGTGAACCCTTATTTTATCTTTTCCAGGACATGCTGATTTACCATGGAAATGCCGCTCAGCATGGACCCCACAATTCCTAAAAATCCCTGATCCGTGCCTGCGATAAAAAGATTTTTAAAGGATGTCCGCCCGTCCTTGATCTTAATTGGGCTGCCGTAAACCGCCCCTTTTGACTTGGCAGTGAATTTTTCAATGGTGACCGGGGTAAAAGAATCCTGATATACAACATTTTCCAGATAATTCCCAATTATTTTGGAGGTTTCTTGCCTGGATTTCTCACCCCAGAAAATTTTCATCTCTTTATATTCTTCAGAAGAGACGTTCCGCCAACGGTCATAGTCGGCAGGATGCGTAAAGCGGATCTGAAAAACATCTTTTCCCTGAAATTTTATTCTATCCCGTATTTCTAGAAAATTATCAGGAAAACAGATAACCCCGCTGTGAATGTTAATCGGATCATCAGGCCGGCAAAACCTGAATTGATCATCCAGATTATAAAAAATTATTGTCCGATCATTTTTTAAATGATTCCCGGCCTCTACGGATACGAGATAAATCAGTTCCATAAAACTGATTCCGCCTTCATATTGCGCGGCATCTTCGGTCACTGCCGGATCGAGCAGCCCGAGTGTGCCTGGATAGCCCACTGTGGATATTATATCGTCACATGTAATTTCTTCTCCGGATGTCAGGCGAACTCCGTGGACACTGTTACCCCTGGAATAAATAGACTCGACTTCTGATTTAAAACGTATCTCACCTTCAAAGGAAAGGTAATGGTCCAAAAGCATGTCCAGGAAGTCTTTTATTGTGCCCTCGGGACGAAATAAACCCTCCAGGAATATAGAACGGAACATGATGACGAACTGGCTGAAATCCATGTCATGCTCCCGGCTGTTCCCGTATATCATCAGGGGCCATAGGAGCATGTTTACAAAGAGTTCGTCTTCAGCCGGGTCTCCCCCGGCAGGCGCTGGGCCGAGAATATCCTTTATCCGTTTGCGCGCCGAGATCCACTCGCATGGAGTAAAAGGATCGTAATCCTCAACAATCTGAACGAGTCTTAAAAAACGGTCGATGACACGGGGAAATTTAGCGCTGACTTCATCCTTCAGCAGATTGAAATCATTGGAGAACAACAGATTGACGCCATTGGGAAATAAAATCTCGGAGCCAATCTGCTCATGGGTCAAAAAATGTTTCCGGGAAAGTTTGAGCTGCCGGAAAAGGCGGTTGAGCGGAGCACGGCGGTCATCAGGCCGCGCATAATTCGTCATTGCATGCAGCCCGGTCTCAAAAAGGATTCCCTGCCGACTGTAATATGAATTGAGCCCGCCGGGTTTTACGTGCTTTTCAAGGATCAGGACTTTCCGGCCAAAGCGGGCGTAACGAATACCGGCGGCCAATCCGGACAGGCCGCCGCCAATAATGACAAGCCGATAATCACTCACTGAGTTTTTTTTAAGGCTCTTAATCCGGCTTTCCCGGAAAAGGGATGGGGACTCTTTCAGACGTTCTGCAGGCGTGGTTCCAGGTAGTTTACGCAACTGTCCATGGTTGCCAGTTCAGGATAATCGGCTTCCGGAATCTGTAGTTTGTAGCGTTTTCGCAATTCCATCACGATATCGAGAAAATCCATTGAGTCAAGGTCAAACTGATCACGAAGAGGCTGATCAGACTTCAAACCCTTAACTTCCGCATCCTCGTCAATATCCTGAATAATTTCAAGAATTACGTCCTTAATATTGTCTCTCGTCATTATATGGTTCCTCTTTATCAGCGGTTTGGCATCAAAACTCACAGACCGCTGAAATCGGATCAATCTCCACTATATTTTTTGACTATCACCACTGAATTAATGCCCAACATTCCAAAAGAATTGTTCAAGATGATGTCAACAGAATCAAGCTGTTTGGCTTCATTTACAACAAGGTTATCCAGCTCGCATTCAGGATCAACATTATCTAGATTAATGGTAGGATGCACCAGCCCGTCGTCAAATGCAGGCAGATTGCCTGCCAACTCCAGCACGCCTGCAGCGCCCATTGCATGACCGATAAGGCTTTTGGTGTTATTGATAAAGGTTGACCCGCATCCATTGAATACAGTTCTCAAAGCCATGCTTTCTTCCAGGTCACCCTGTATAGTGCCTGTTGCATGAGTATTTACAATGTCTACGTCCCCAGGCTCAAGCCCGGCCCGCTTTAATGCCATACGCATACATTCCACCTGCCTGGGCCCGTACGGCAAAACAAAATCCCTGGCATCGGAATTAATGGCAAACCCGATAATTTCACCATAGATCCGGGCACCCCTTAAAAGCGCTTTTTCAAGCCTCTCAAGGATGTAAACGCAAGATCCTTCCGAAATCACTATCCCGTTACGATCCCGGTCAAAAGGCCTGCATGCCCTGATCGGATCCTGATGGTGTGCAAGAGCGCCCTGGGCCTTAAAGCTTGCAAAGATTCCAAAGGACGCCGGACTTTCCGAAACACCTCCGCAGATTGCCAGATCCACTTCATCAAGCCTGAGCATCTGCACACCCTGGATAAGGGCTGCGTTGCCGGCGGCGCAGGCTGCGCCAATCGCATAGTGGGGTCCTGTAATCCCGAGATTCATGGTAATCTCGCCGGCCGGATTGTTCAGGACAGTCCGTGGATTATGATGATGAGTCCAGTAGTCCGTATTATAATCAAACTGACTTATATTGTAGACTTCATGTTCAGTCTCAACGGTTCCATGTTCGGTGAGACCGACATACACGCCGGTCCTGTCAGGTTCGTATCCACTGGTCCCGGAAAAATCTATTCCAGCGTTATTTAATGCCTCGTTTGCCGCATAAACACCCAGACAACCGGCCCTTGTTCCGCGCTTGTTCTCCTTTTTCTTCCTGTATCTGGTCTCAGGAAATGAACAGATCCCGGCCGGTATCCGCCCTATATAACGAAGTTCAATTTCACGAATTCCGCTCTGCCCGGCCAGAAGGTTTTTGCGGAAATCCTGAAGATTATCGCCATTCGGCGAAGCCAGTCCAACCCCGGTGATTACTATTCGTTCTTTATTTTGAAGTCTATTCATTCAGGTAAGGTATTCTACTTAAAAATCAGAAACAGGCAATATAGCCAATATTTCACCGAATGTCGACACAGAAAAACAAATATCCATTTTGAACATGCAAAAAAAACGTAACCAGTTGCGCTGAAGGCTTTTAGACTGAAGATAGAAGGCTGAAGGTAAATATTCGTCACCCCTTTAGCCTAACCCAGATAAACTGGAAATTAGAGACTATCAGTCTGCAATAATAGTTTGTAGCTTTTAGCTGTTAAGCTCAGCGACTTAATAGCTCAACAGCTCAATAGCTCGCCTGAAGGGCTCTAAGTTCACAATTTTCCCTCTTTCAGTTCCTTTAATGAATAAAACGTGCCGCGCCAGACGATTCCTTTTCTGAAAATGGTTGTCAGCACGGCTTTCCAGGTCATGTAAATCCTGATATAGGGAGTCAGAGGGAACCAGATCACATGTTTGCAATCAATGTCACTGTAGGCGGCGGCCATGACAAAAAATATTCCTTGCAACAAAACAATGGCAAGGTTGATCAGGCGGGGTGCTCCTCCGGTCAACACCAGTGCCCATATCGGCCAGATGCTTACTGCCGCCTGCAGAACTGTGAGAATACAGAGGCGCATAAAACTGTATTCCAGGGCTG
>JAIWHJ010000086.1:0-6795 GCA_048629695.1 Promethearchaeota archaeon | reverse complement strand
AAAAACGACGAGAACAGTTCCTGCTGGATACGCGTCAGCCAGGTATGGGCAGGAGCAGGATGGGGGGCAATGCACATACCCCGTATCGGTCAGGAAGTGATTGTAGATTTTCTTGAAGGAGATCCCGACAGACCTATTATAACAGGTCGTGTTTACCACGGCACCAACACGCCGCCTTACGAACTGCCGGCGGAAAAGACCAAGAGCGTCATAAAGTCAGACTCCTCCATGGGAGGTGGCGGTTTCAATGAGATCCGAATCGAAGACAAAAAGGGCGATGAACAGGTTTTTGTACACGCCGAAAAGAACTATGACATCCGCGTCAAAAACGACCGTTTTGAGTGGATCGGCAACAACCGCCATCTGGTGGTCAAGAAAGACAAACACGAGCATGTCGAAAACAATCGCCACGAAAAGGTCGACGCGGACCACATGGAAGAGATCGGCAAGGACCGCCATCTGAAGGTTGCAGGTAAGGAGGCCAAGGAGGTCGCCGAAAGTCATTCCTTCACGGTTAACGGCGATGTGATCGAGGTCTTCAAGGCCAACCACTCGGAGCAGACAACTAACGACTACTACCTCAAGGCCGACAATGTTGTGATCGAAGGCATGACAAACGTAACCATCAAGGTGGGTCAATCCTATGTCGCGATCGAGTCCGGCGGTATCAAGATCGGCACGACAGGCCAAATCGTCCTTGAGGCTATGAACACGACCGTTAAGGGCAGCGCGATGACGACCATCGAGGGCGGGCTAGTGAAGATCAACTAATCAAGGAATCAGCGAATGAACCCAAAAGATGGCAAGGCAGGCCAGGCCGTCGCACCGGCTGCCCCGGAAGCAGCCGCAGACGCGGACGTAGCCAATCCCGGCGAGGCAGCCAAGATCAAGGCCAAACAGATCGAAAAAAAGGAAGGCAAGTACGGCTCGGAACAGGTCAAGCCTCATAAGCCAACTGAAGAGGATATAGAAGAAAAGAGCTGGATCGAGATCGAACTGGTGGATGAAGAGGATAATCCGGTGCCGGGGGAAAAGTACAAGATTACGCTGCCTGATGGGTCTGTGGCCCAAGGGACGCTGGACCAAAACGGTTTTGCCCGCGTGGAAGGGATTGATTCAGGCACATGCCAGATCACTTTTCCGAAGTTGGATAAGGATGCCTGGGAAACGGCGTAGGGGAAGAAGCCATCACAAAATAGGTTGTGGCGAGTAGCATGCTGAGTTTCGTTTCTCAACCAAACCTGCAAACTCAAACGAGATAAATAGTGAGGTGTTTTTATGCCGCCGGCAGCAAGAGTAGGAGATATGCATACGTGCCCAATGGTAACCCCGGGTACCCCGCCGGTTCCCCACGTCGGGGGTCCAATTCTTCCGCCAGGCTGTCCGACGGTGTTGATCGGCGGCATGCCGGCAGCCAGGGTGGGTGACATGGCGACCTGTGTCGGTCCTCCTGATTCGATTGTTAAGGGGTCAGTGACTGTCCTGATCGGCGGCATGCCGGCGGCCCGGATGGGAGATATGACCGCTCACGGGGGCACGATAATGGTAGGCTGTCCAACCGTTTTGATTGGAGGATAGGGTGTGTTGCCGGCTCCATTCTCTTGTGAGACGGGGCAGTAGGCAGTTATGGTGGTAAAGGAATTTGTAGTGCCGGCTTCTGAATTTTTGGAAAGGTTTTTCGTCCCCGTCCCTAACTATTGCCTGAACGGAAAATAGTTGACTTGGTGTTTTAACAGCATATTGTTGTTATTTTAAAAAGTATTGATAACTACTTATTTTATCGGCTCATGGGGCATGGCGAGCGTACGAAAATTCTTAGCCAAACAGCACTTGCGCGAGGAATTTTTCATCCCACCCTGATTTCAACCGTTTCTGCTTAAGACTTATTTTCGTTTTTTCTTGCTGTAAAAGATTTCGAGCAATATGCCGTAACACGGCAAAATTCTCAGGCGCATCGCCTTTTCTAATTCTACTTTCATCCTCTCGGAAGGTTACATCAAGCACACAATGGAGCTAATTCTCTATTCCCCAATGGGCTTGAACTGACTTGGCAAAAAGTTCCGCATCGTTTTCCATACTGGAAATATAATTCGTAAATCAATGGACATGTGCGCCTTTTTGAAACCGCCTAACATGACCCCAAAAAAGATCGGTTGCTGAAAGTTAAATGACCATCCTGCGCGAAGTCGATTCCGGTAAAGATCATTTTATAAGTCTGCCCTGCCTTATTGGAAGGGGTGAAGAGGCGGACCTTGTTCTGGCAGACCATACTGTTTCACATCGTCACGCCCTGATCGATAGCAGTGATGACCAATTATGGATTAAAGATCTGGACAGCGTCAATGGCGTCTGTCTGAATGGTGAAAGGATTTTTGAAAAAACTTTTCTGCATCCCGGCGATTTTATCCAACTGGGCCAGAGCAAATTTCTCCTCCCTGTTGCTGAAGAAGAAAAATCCGAGCAGACGATCATCCTCCATGCCCTGGATCGTACTTCAGTGGCCCGGGAAATGGACCGGAGGCGTTTAGATCTGATTTACTCCATCACCGCTGAATTTCCCTCCAGCCAGGATATCATACATATCGGGGAGAAAATATTTGCCAGGTTCAAGGATTTTTTCCACCAGGATCACGGCACGATCGCCCTGTTTCAGGAAAACGGAGAGCTGCGCACCCTGTGTTGTGACTCTCGAATGGAACCTCTTCCGTTCAGCCGCAGCATTGTGAACCGGGTCTTGCAGAATGGTGAGTCTTTGCTGCTCGAAGACGCTCTCAGCTCCGATTCATTCAAGCAAGAGGAAAGTGTCATTGCCTTGCGCATCAGATCCGCCATGTGCGCCCCGCTTATCTATCATAACCGGATTAATGGTCTCATCTATCTTGATCGTAATATTTCCGGAGCTTACAGTCAAAGCGATCTGGAATTGTTTCAGAGTATCGGCCACATCATAGCTCCCCTTATTGAGAATGCCCGCCTCTGGAGTGAACTGAAAAAGAAATACTCCAACACTGTGGATAAATTGCGGAAAACGGAAACCAGGTTGATTGATACGGAAAGGGTCGCGGCATACGTACGACTGTCCCAGGCCATGGCCCATGAAGTAAGAAATCCGTTGGTTATCCTTGGTGGTCTCATCAGGGGCATGGGCCGATCTGAACAGTCAAGCATGGGGAAACAAAAATGTCAGGCTATTTTGCAATCAGTTGATCGGATTGAGGCGGTGCTGCAGGAGGTTGACGGTTTTGCCCGCATCGCGCAGCCGGAAAAACAACTGGTCAAAATCGATTCCCTGGTACAGGAAGTGCTTGACAGCTATCAGGAAGAGTGGCGGGAAAAAAAGATCTTTCCCCTGTTTTGTGTCGAGACACCGCAGGTGATGGCCCCGGTTGATCCGTCTCTCCTGAGAAAGGCCCTGGCAATGGTGATCAAGGAAATTTTATTCGGCATTGGCAGGGGAAGTGAATTGCCGGTCACGCTGCGGGATTTCGAGGGTGGGCTGGAACTCTGCTTTGGCAGGAAGGACGAGAGATATTTGTTCAGCGACCCTTTTGCGCCAGTTTTTCTGGATAAACCCTGGTGTAACAGTCTGTTTTTAAATATTGCCCATAAGATCCTGCTGGATCATGGTGGAAAGCTGCTGCTCAACACGGAAGGACACGGGATTTTGCCGCTTGTTTTATTCATCTCCCGCTCGACAACAACGGCGGCCGACGACCGTGCCGGGCTTCATTCTCTCGGGTAGTCCCTGGGGCTGAAGAGGAAAGGTTCTTCTTTGCCTTTCCTGTCAAAAAAATAGTTCTGTCCTCTTTATTCTCAACACTCATATCTCATATTCTGAAATAGCCGAAATTAAAACCAACCCTGACAAATGCAGCTGACCGCTTACAGTGTCGGCTGCATTTGCAACGTTGTGCGGCGCTTAACCAAACAGGGGAAAGGGGTTGCAAACGAAGAAACAATAGAGTATGTTCGAATTTGGAAATTACAAACGTAAGGCGGGACAGCCTGTAAATTCAAGCAGTTAGCAACTTGTCAGGCAACTTCTCAATAAGTTGGGGCAGATTACATTTGCGACTGATCACTGAAGAAAAAGAGAAAAAGGGGACAGAATTATTTTTTCTTCCTTGGACGGACTGGCCCGCGTAGTTCAATACTGTGCCCTATCTTTTCGGAAATCTCGCGTTCAAATTTTCTGTTTGCGGTTAACTGGCCTCTCTGGACTGGATCCCGGATCAGCTTTTATTCCGCTTCACCGGCAAAGACCACTTGCCGGTTATGGTCCCGTTGAATGATATGGTGCAGGCAACTTGGATGGACTAATCAAGCGCGTATGGGCATTATAATGTTTTATTGTGCTGTTTCTCATGTCAAAAAACTAGTTCTGTCCCCTTTTTTCTTCTTTCATGAATACCCAGGAAAATCGACTTTTTGCCATTGACACTCCACTTGGTTCCGATGTGCTGCTCCTTGCCGACTTTCGCGGGGATGAAGGCCTGTCGAATCTTTTCAGTTTTGAACTGAAATTGCTTTCTGAAAATCATAATATTTCCTTCAAAAAAATCATCGGCAAGAACGTCACTGTGTTTATTGATCTGGCAGACGGCAGCCGGCGCTATTTCAACGGTTTGATTTCCCGCTTCAGTCAGGCTGGAGGAGATCAACCCGACCGTGAAATTCAATGGGCATATTACACCGCCACCATGGTGCCGTGGTTCTGGCTCCTTACCAGGACTGCGGATTCCAGAATATTCCAGGAACTTTCAATTCCCGATATAGTAGAAAAAATTTTTTCCGATCACGGCTTTTCTGATTACAAGTTCCGGCTGCACGGCAGTTATGAGCCGAGAAATTACGCTGTGCAGTACAGGGAAACCGATTTTAATTTTGTTTCCCGGCTCCTTGAGGAAGAGGGGATCTTCTACTTTTTTGAGCATGAGGAAAACAAGCATACCTTGGTGCTGGCTGATTCGCCTGCTGAACACAAACCCTGCCCGACGCAGGAGTCCGCCAGATATCGACTTACCGGCGGTGTTTGGGGGGAAGAGGATATGATTTCCGGCCTGGAGGTGATGAAGGAGATCCGGGCCGGTAAATACTCTTTGAGTGATTTCAACTTCGAGATTCCCAACACGGATTTGGAGGTGACTGCTGATTCCAAACGGAAATTAGGGCCGGGTGAACGGGAAATTTATGATTATCCGGGGGAATACCCTAAACGGAATCAGGGAGACCGGCTGGTCAATATCAGGATGGAAGAAGAGGAGGCCCGGATCACCACCATCCATGGCGCCGGCAATTGCCGGGCTTTTACAAGCGGCTACCGTTTCAGGCTGCTGGATTATTTCCGTGATGACATGAATGAAAAGGAGTTTGTTCTGGTTCGAGTGAAACACGGAGCAAACCAGGAGGCGACCTACCGCTCCGGCACAACAACAGGTGCTGATGAAGCAGAGAGCAGTTATGAAAATTATTTTGAGTGTATACCCCATGAAGTGCCTTTCCGGCCGGCGCGGGTAACAGCCAAGCCGGTTGTAGAGGGAGTGCAGACGGCAATTGTGGTCGGACCGTCCGGTGAAGAAATCTACACCGATGAGCATGGCCGGGTGAAGGTGCAGTTCCACTGGGACCGGGAAGGGAAAAACGACGAGAACAGCTCCTGCTGGATGCGGGTGAGTCAGCTTTGGGCAGGGGCCGGCTGGGGCGCCATGTGGATTCCCCGCATCGGCCATGAGGTTATTGTTGATTTTGTGGAAGGAGATCCGGACCGGCCCATCATTACAGGCAGGGTTTACCATGGCAACAACAAGCCGCCATATCCTCTGCCGGCTGAAAAAACCAAAAGTACTATCAAGTCGGACTCCTCCAAGGGCGGGGGTGGTTTCAATGAGATCCGAATCGAAGACAAAAAGGGCGATGAACAGATTTTTGTACACGCCGAAAAAGACCAGGATGTCCGCGTTAAAGAGGATTCCCGGGAGTGGATTGGGGTGAATCGACATCTCATTGTCAAGAATGAACAGCTCGAATTAGTGGAAAGCAATAAACATCTTACGGTAGAAGGGGATCATAACGAGAAAGTTGATGGAACCATATCCATTGAAACCAGTATGGATCTGCAAGAAAAAGTCGGGATGAAACACGCCGTCGACGCAGGCCAGGAAATTCACCTGAAGGCAGGCATGAATGTTGTCTTGGAAGCAGGGACAAGTATCACCATCAAAGCAGGAGGCGGCTTCATAGTCGTGGGCCCTGCCGGAGTTACTATTTCCGGCACCCCTATCCTCATTAACAGTGGAGGTTCGGCTGGGTCCGGCTCCGGGTGCTCACCCGCAACACCGAGCCTTCCGGATGAGGCGGATAATGCGGAACCTGGTGATGCGGTGCAGATGGAGGCTGCCGAGTCCTTATCCCCGCAAGCTCAAACCCTTGCCAATGCTGCAGAGTCGGGGGCACCCTTCTGCGACACATGACCGACATGATGCGGAGCCCGTGTGGCTCCTTAAAAAGAAAATAAACAGATTTTTACTAACCCTTTCAGGAGATAACCAGCAATGGCCCTTCAAGTATGTTCCGGAGCAATGTTGCAATGCAGTTTCGGGATGGCCCCATCCACGCTGAATGTATTGCCTGCCAATCAGACGTTTGTTGCAAACATGCCTGCCGCCAACATCATGGACCATATTCCAATGGTAAATATTATGCCCTTTGGTATGTGCCAGAGTCTTGCCAACCCAGCCGTTGCCTCGGCAACCAGTGCGGCAACCGTGGTTACGACAGGCTCACCGTGCTCATATA
>JAIWHJ010000085.1:0-6814 GCA_048629695.1 Promethearchaeota archaeon | reverse complement strand
TAATTTTCATTATTGCCAATAAATCAGCCCCATTTATATCAACATCGGGATGTGCTGTTATTATTCCATTTTGCATTAATTTAGTTGAGACAGAATAAATTGTTATTTTGTCCAACATCTGCCCATTCATTATTTGATTTTTTATTTTATTCATAGATCGTTTTGAAAATGCTTTTCCTTGTTTAACAGCGGAAACTATTAAACGAGACCGGGTAGGTCAGGAGCCTTACGGCTCCTTTCCCCCCTCAGAACCGTGCGTGATAGTTTCCCATCACACGGCTCAAGCCCCTCAAAGGTTCCCCTTGGTGGGGTTCCCGCAATTAATAATTGCTTCACGATATACACAGACTGTCAATATGGCCGAAGCCTAAGGGCGCACCAGCTCAAGGCCGTCATTTGCTTTCCCTTATTCTACTGATTCACTCTGTTTTCTCGTGAAGAGGCACCAGCTAGATTTCAGCCCCCTTACGGAGCCGGGAATGTTTCACCCGATATCCCCACCGTTAGAACGGTAGATTGTCAACTATGTCAAAGTAAAGTTCAGGCAAACTGTATTGAAATTACGACAGAACACACGATTTCCAAAGCGTAAATTTCATTCGTTTGCCTTGGGCGCGCCCTCCCTCTGAACGGTTACGTGAAAAGTGTGGGTTTTTGACCCCGTTGACCGACCTCGCAGGACACCGTGCACATAGCCTGAGATATCGGATATCCAGCCGGCAGCCAGGGAATTAAAAACTTGATATTTCGTATACGGGCGTTTATGGTTTAGCTATGTGATTCCTCCATAAGGTTATGATCTGCCGGATATAAAAATTAATTTTGATGATCCGTTATAATCAGTGGGAAATTTTCCGGCGTATACGATAAAATGGGGGATCTGCCGGTGGTCAAGGCCTCCTGGCCCGATTCCCTGCTACCTGATTTATGAAATCTCGCAACCGTTCATTCCGGGAAATTCTTGTTCCTCTTCTGCTGGCGGTGACCATTGGCGCTCTGGCCGGTCTGGGCGCGGTTTTTTTTCGCTGGCTTATCTCCTGGGAAATGAATTTTTTCTGGCCTGCCGGTGAAAATTTCATCAGCCGCCTCAACGATGCTTCCTGGTTCATGCGGCTGCTGATCCCGGCAGCGGTGGGGCTCGTCATCGGCCCTGTTATAACCTTCTGGGCACAGGAGGTGCGCGGTCCCGGCGTGCCGGAGGTCATGCATTCCCTGGCCCTGCACGGCGGCCATATCCGGCACCGGGTCACCCTGATCAAAACCTTTGTCACCGCCACCTTAATCTCGGTCGGCGCCTCGGTGGGCCGCGAGGGTCCTATTGTCCAGATCGGCTCCTCCATCGGCTCTTCTCTGTCCCAGCTCCTGCGAATCGGTCGCGACCATCACCGGATGGCGGTGGCCTGCGGGGCCGCGGCCGGTATTGCCGCCACCTTTCAGGCTCCCATGGCAGGAACCATGTTTGTCGCTGAAATCCTGCTCTTTGAGATTGAGACAACCTATCTAAGTCACATCGTAATAGCCGCCGTCACCGGCACCCTGGTCTCCAAAGCCTGCTGGCACGAAACAGCTGTTTTTCATATTCCCCATTTTACCCTGAGCCATCCGGCCGAACTGCTCATTTATTTCGGTTTGGGGATTGCCTCGGGCCTTGTTGCCCTGCTGCTCATGGGAGCGATTTTCGGTCTGCCCAGATTCTTCCAGCGCTGCCATATTCCCCTCTGGCTCACTCCGGCCCTGGGCGGTTTAGGTGTGGGTCTTGTCGGCCTGACGCGGCCCGAGGCCCTGGGTATAGGCTATGAAACCATCAATAATGCCTTAACCGGCAATATTACATTGACGCTGGCGGCGCTGCTGGTGCTCACCAAGCTGTTGACCACCGGCATGTCCATCGGCAGCGGCATGAGCGGCGGCATTTTTGCGCCTTCTCTTTTTTTAGGCGCCATGATCGGTGCGGTCTTCGGCCATATCGCTACTTTTCTATGGCCGGAAGCGAATCTGTCAACGGCCCATTACGCCTTGGTGGGCATGGGCGCCATGGTCAGCGGCACAACCCTTGCGCCCATCACTGCTATCCTGACAATTTTCGAGCTGACCTATAATTATGAGGTGATCCTGCCCCTGATGGTGGCCTGCATCCCCAGCCTGATGATTGTCCGGATTCTGCACGGTTATTCGGTCTATGAGACAAAATTGTTGATAAAGGGAATCAACATTGTCCGCGGTCACGATGTCAACCTCCTGCGGGAAATGCAAATCAGCCGGCATATGGACCGGGAGTTTCAGACGATTAGGGAGGATACTCCGCTGCATGGAGTTGTCGAACTGATGGAAAATAACGCCTTTCCCCATTTTATTGTTGTTGACCATAACGATTTTCTGGTTGGCGTTCTGACCCTGCGGGATCTGCGGGATTTTTTTGCCCATCCGAAAAAATACGACTGCGAGACCCCGATTGCCCTGCTTATGCAAAAAGAGGTCATCACCGTCCGGGCCGATCAGAATATGGAATCCGCCTTCCATATTTTCGCGGAAAAATCCATCTCATTTCTGCCCGTTGTTCAGCCCGGCTCCACCCGCCGGGTGCTGGGCCTGTTAAAAAAAGCCGACCTGATATCAGCCTACAATGAGCATATCCTCAAGGAACGTATCATGCCCCCCCTGAAGTGGGTCTGCTCCCTGCCTGCCAAAGATGAGAGTTCAAAAGATTGATGGTGAGTAAATATTCGGCAGCACTCCACAGGAAGTGCCCTTGGGGTGCGCTGCCAAACATTTACAATTTGGTGGTTCCAGCTATTTTCCGGCATCAAGCCGAATATTTACAACCCGGTATAGATGCCTTTTATCCGTCATAAAGGATGCCGAATCCACAGCATCCCTCCATATGGTCGTGTTAAATGTAGGGCAAAAGCTTCTTAAGAGCCCCTACGTTTGTAGAATCAACAATACTCGACTTCCTCATATTTCTTTTTTTCTTTGTGGTTTTTTTTGTGAGGATATGGCTGCCGTAAGCCTTGTTCCGGGTTAATTTGCCTGTGCCCGTGGCCTTGAATCGTTTGGCGGCGCCTCTGTTTGTTTTCATTTTAGGCATTTTGCCGTACTCCTTATTATTAAATGCGTTTCTTCATTTGATCAGCTCAATATTTATTATACCTTGGGGCCGATGAACATGGCCATCTGCCTGCCTTCCATCTTGGGAGGCTGGAGAATGACGCCTACTTCCTCTAATTCGTCTGCAATTTTTTGCAGAACCTTGCGGCCCTGGCTTTCCGCGTAAATAATTTCTCTTCCGCGAAAACGCAAAGTCACCTTGACCTTATTTTTTTGTTCTAGAAATTTCTTTATATTCCTTACCTTAAAATCCAAGTCATGCTTTTCCGTCTTGGGGCGCAGCTTGATCTCTTTGACTTCAATTACCGTTTGTTTCTTTTTGGCATCATGCTGTTTTTTGCTCTGTTCGTACCGAAACTTACCATAATCCATGATCCGACATACCGGAGGGGAAGAGGTTGCCGACAGCTCCACCAGATCGAGCCCTTTTGCTTCAGCCATTTCCAACGCTTCCTTTGTAGGGACAATACCGACCTGGGCGCCGTCTTCAGCAATGAGCCTGACCTCATCTACACGAATTTGGTTGTTCACCCTGGCTCTAATTTCCCGTCCACCCCTGACGCTTTTTTTTCTTCCTTTGATTTGCGTACCTCCTTACCTGATCAAAATTATTTGAATGACTTGGAATTATGGGCTCGGCAAAAAATAAAATGCTATTCTGTTATATTTGTCGGAAGTGGAACTTTAGTCCCACACAGCCACTGCATCCCTCAAAAGGCGGGACTAAAGTCCCACTTCCGTTTCACATCCGGAAAGTCTTTTAGAAAGGAGGACTCCATACATGATTCAGAAACTCGCATGGCTGGCGTTGGCCGGGGCTTTGGGAACGCTGGCTCGCTACGGGCTTGCCGGATTTGTCCACAGGATCAACGGCGCTTCGTTTCCATGGGGAACCGTCGCCGTCAACCTCACGGGATGTTTTCTGGTGGGACTGCTCTTTGCACTATTCGAGAACCGATGGCCTGTTTCCGGGGAAACGCGGATGCTCGTACTCATCGGTTTCATGGGTGCCTTCACCACGTTCTCGGCTTTCATACTCGAGACCGGCGAACTGTTACGTTCCGCCCAATGGATGTACGCTGCCGCAAATGTGGCCATGCAGAACGGACTCGGGTTTGTCGCTCTGTTCGCCGGAGTGGCGCTTGGGCGGATGGTTTGAAGGAGGGTATGAAGATGAAACTCCCATCAGAAGCTTTTTTATTACGTGTATTCATCGGCGAAAGTGATAAGGCCGACGACAGACCGCTTTATGAGGTCATAGTGGATGAAGCCCGCAAGCGGGGTCTGGCCGGAGCCACGGTAATGCGTGGATTTCTGGGATTCGGGGCCAACAGCCGGATACATACATCCAAGGTGCTGCGGCTTTCCGAAGATCTTCCCGTCGTAGTCGAAATAGTCGACGCCGAGGAAAAGATCGAAACGTTCCTGCCAGAGTTGGACAAGATGATAAGCGAGGGGTTGGTGACGCTGGAAAAGGTCCGCGTTATCACCTACCGTCACAACTCCAAGCCTTAATGGGGTTCCGGATGACGAAATTGCCTAAGGTGGAACCTTGAATCGCAATCAACGGATCTTATTGGGATCTTAATACTCAGCAACCACAAAAAACAATTGTCGGAGAGCAGTACTACCTCACATGAAAGTAATTCTTGCCAAAAAAGCCGGCTTCTGCATGGGAGTTCGCCGTGCTGTCGAAACTACACTGGATTTAGTCCATAAGGAAGAGAACAGCATTGCCACTTTCGGGCCGTTGATTCATAACCCCCAGGTGCTGGCCCTGCTTTCCGACCAGGGAGTGGCGGTCCTAAATGATATACCTGACCGGATTTCCGGCACAGTAATAATCAGGGCACACGGAATTTCGCCTTCCATGAAGGAGAGGCTGCAAAAATCCGGAGCACAGGTAAAGGATGCCACTTGTCCGCGCGTAGTCAAGGTGCAGGCCATTATAAAAAAATACAGGGCTCGCGGGTATGGAACCGTCATTATCGGGGATCGCAACCATGCCGAGGTTGAAGGGTTGATGGGATTTGCCGGGCCGTCGGCATTTGTGGTCAGCAACAAGAAAGATGTCAGCGAACTCGAACTGTCGGGACCTTACATCATCGTCAGCCAGACCACTCAGGATGAACAATCATTTGACGCAATAAGCCGGATGATCGTGGACCGTTTTCCGGGCGGCCGGGTCTTTAACACCATCTGCGATTCGACTCACAAACGTCAGGCGGAAGTGCGAAATCTATGCCGCATGGTTCAAGCTGTAATCGTAGTTGGAGGGCGGTTCAGCGCTAACAGCAAACGGCTTGCCGAAATTGCCGAGGGAATGGGGCAAAAGGTTTTTTTTGTAGAAACCGAGAAAGACCTGAAAGTATCCGAGCTTACCGAGTTTGATATTGTGGGCGTTACTGCAGGGGCATCCACGCCTACCTGGATGATCAACAGAGTCGTGCAGATGTTGGAATCAATACCCGGACGCAGTGAAGGGCTTATACGGCCTTTTCTTTACAAGTCTTTGCGGTTCCTTCTTTCAACCAACACTTACATAAGCCTTGCCGGAGGTTTCCTTGTTTATACCTGTGCCGCGCTGCAGGGCATCGAGACTGATGCGGAACATTTTTTTATTGCCTTTGGATATCTATTTGCCATGCACAACCTGAATCGTTTTATGGATCAGAAGTCAAAAAAATTCAATGATCCCGTTAAAGAGCGGTTTTTCAACCGTCACCAGGGTTCTCTTTTTTTTCTCACGGTTTTGACCCTTGTGATCGTTCTGTTTATGGCTTTCAGGCAGGGAATGAACCATTTTCTCATGATTTTCTGCATGAGCCTTTTCGGTATCCTTTACAGCGTCCGTTTTATTCCGAAATTTATTTCTAAGGTGGTGAAGGTTCGGAGGCTGAAGGAGATCCCGGGATCAAAGACACTGTTTGCTGCAATGGCATGGGCATTCGTCATCGTGCTGATTCCCTCCTGGGATATGATTTCGTTTTCAAGTCCTTCAACTGTGGGTACATTTATTTTTATCCTGCTTCTTGTATTTGTCAGAAACGCGCTTTTTGATGTATTCGAGGTGCAGGGTGACCGGATCGTGGGAAAAGAGACATTGCCTGTTTTTATCGGCGAAAAAAGAACAATCACGCTGCTTCACTACATCACGCTATTTCTTGTTCTGATGCTTTTGCTGTTCCCTCTTGCAGGCTGGATGACCTCTGTCGGATTCTGGCTGATCCCGGGTATACTTTATCTTATCGGCCTGACCTATTTATACAGGAATGGTCATCTCGTCCAGGGGCTCAGGTTGGAGTTTTATCTGGAGACCGTATTCTGGGCAGTGGTCGGCCTTGGATGGCTGGGGGCCTTTTTAAGCCCTATGCTCACGTAATTAGCGCCTGAACGAAAACCTAACCCGGATAAACTGGAATTCTTTAAAGGTACTTATCAGTAATTGTCATAATATGGAGTAAATATGCTTGGCTGGTTTAAAAAGAAACTAGGGTTTGGAAAAAAGAAAGAAGAAGTTCCTTCACCTGAAGAAATTACTCAGGCTGTTCAGAAAACGGATGCGGAACCTGAAGCGCCTTCCGTGGAGACAGATACGGCCGAAAAGCCGGTTGAATCTGAACCGGAAGTGACACCGGATGCCGAATCTCCGCCCGAAGAAGCGCCGGTGGTGGAGGATGCCCAACCCGAGGCTGAAGAACCGGAA
>JAIWHJ010000084.1:0-6868 GCA_048629695.1 Promethearchaeota archaeon | reverse complement strand
TGATCCATTTTTCTAATCTCTGCCCTTGGGTTATATACATTTGTGAAGACCATAGATGGTCCGCAAAAAACCCCATCTTCTAACGTTACTCCTTTGTAAACGCTTACATTGTTCTGTATTTTACACTGTTTGCCTATAGCCACGTCCGGGCCGATGACGACATTCTGGCCTATATTGCAGTTAGCGCCAATAGAAGAGTCCGGTAATATGTGGGAAAAATGCCAGATTTTAGTTCCGGTTTCAATAGTTACGTTTTTATCTACGATTGCGGTGGGATGGATATAAGTGCCTTTCACTTTTGACTCACAACTCGTAGCTGATAGCTCCTCCCTCTTTACTGCCTTCTGCCTATTGGTTATTTCAGTCAGGCATATTCTTTTCCCGTTTTCGTCGAGAGAGCGTTGGCTGGCATTAAGGACTCTTAAAACACGCAGGCCCTCATGTCCATCGGTACGCGGTGTTTGACCGGTTGCGATACATTGAAGGAAGTGTTCACACTCCAGGCGCAAGGGTTCTTCTTCCGGAATATCCAAATGTTCGGGCTCGGCTTTCGCAGGAACCGGTATATTATTTTCCCAATTGATTTGATGCGGATAGAGGAGAAGTTTTTCGTCCCAAGTCCTTGTGTCATCAAAAACAGCCATCTTGCGATCACCCACCACAACCAGTTTCTGTTCCTTGAAGGGATGGAGCCATGAAACAAAAATGTGGGCTTTCAGGCCTGAAGAAAATTCAAAATGAGTCGTTGTAACATCAGCAATTTTCTTGTGTAAGTAGTTGCCTCCGGTAGCCGAAACAATCTCCGGTTCTTCACCTGCCAGGGAAAGAATCATGGAAATATCATGCGGTGCAAAAGACCATAGAATGTTCTCTTCACGCCGTATTTTCCCTAAATTAAGACGATGGGAACAGATGTAGTTTATGCGACCTAAGTCACCCTTGGTCGCGAATTCTTTGAGTCTTAGAAATACCGGATGGTATTGCAAAAGATGGCCGACCATAAGGGTCAGTTTTCTCTGTTTCGCAAGCAAAATGAGTTCACCTGCCTCGTTTTCGTCAAGCACCAATGGTTTTTCCACGTAAACATGCTTCCCAGCCAAAAGAGCCTCCCGAGCCAGTACAAAATGGGTCTCTGCCGGTGTAGCAATAACAACTCCCTCAACATCTTGCCTTCCTAACACATCACTAAATGCCAAACAAACTTCCACCTCAGAATATTGTTTTTTGAAATTGGCCAGTATGGTTTCATCCTTATCACAAATTACCTTCAAAGCACAAAGTCGCTGGTAATTGCGCACAAGATTCTTACCCCAGTACCCTGAACCTATAACAGCAACCCCTATTTGCATCTCTTTATCCATCTAGATATACAGACCGCTATTGATCTGCCCCGTTTGAAACGGTCATTTGCCTTATCCGGCCTCAATGGCGGTTAAGGGTACGGTTGCCGTAACCCGGCGCTGAAGAAAATCAAGCAGGATCATGGCGCGGTCCTCTCCGCGTAATTCCACATAAATTCCGTCCAGCCCCTCTAGTTCTCCATGCATGATGCGTATCTTGGCACCCTTTTGCAACCATGAGTATTCCATGAGGTTGGCAATATGGCCCTTGTCATCCTCAAGGGTCTTCAAGTTGGAAATGATCGAACTCGGAACAGAGGGGTAGTTGTCGCCGAAATGAACAGGACCGATACTGCCGATGGTGCTGGATATGGCGGTACAGTCACGCTCGTTGGGAGCCAGGTGCAGAAAAAGATAGCCTGGAAAGAATGGCCTGATAGTATTGGATACGCGCCGGGCGTGCCGGACGGTCTTTTTTATGACCGGCAGGTACACGCTGAAACCCTGGCGGGAATAATGTTCCTTTGCCAGGTTTTCCTTGTGAGGTTTTGTGCGAATCGCAAACCATTCGGTTTTCATCGGTTATTTGCTTTAGATAATTTTGTTGTGTTTATTCCCGTTGCCAAAGCAGGAGCAGCGGCCGTTTTGTCTGGCTGGCGCGCAGCTTTTCCCATTCATCCGGCAACAAAACAAGTGTTCTAATTTTCCGTTCAATATAACGTTCAGTTTTCTTTACAAGATCAATAAGGTTTTCCTGGTCAACATTGCCGACCAGGACAAGATCGATTATGCCTGAGTCCTTGCCTTCGGCATAATCGTCAATCAGGTAAGCACTTTCAAGATCGCCAAGCCGCTCAATGATTGAGTCGAAAATACGGTCCATACCCATGGCCTTTTTGACCATGGATTGAAGTTCTGAAAAAAGAGGGTGGTTGGGATTGGCACTGTAGAAAATTTGACGGCCATTTTTTTTGGAAGTCAGAAATCCAGCTTTGTTGAGTTGCCGCAGTTCCTCTCGGACATGGCTTGACGAAACGTCAAATTCGTCCGCCAGTTCACGCAGATAAGCTTGGAGATGTGGGTTAAGGAATAGCCGCATGAGAATACGAATGCGTATTTTTGATGTGATGAGGCCGGCAAAAATCGAGGTCATTCAGCTCCTGTATCATGTTCTATTTTTTAGTGCATTATACAGGGGTGCATCGGCTATAGTCAAACCTTTTTTGAGGTAAGTTTGAAACCTGTGTAAAACCTGCGGAAGGTACTAAACATTCAGTAATGTGGTGCCATTTTGTTTGTCCGTAATTTTTTCCTCATGGTTTTGTCATTTGGAAAATATCAGGCTGAACTTTGGTCAGAAAGGAAATGGTGAACATGGTGACAAAGCCTTCAATAATCATTATGGGGAAATGGGTAGTTATCAGAATACCTGCCGTCTTGATAAAGCCCTCATCCGTAAACGCCAGACAAAACGCCACACATAACGACGCAAGCAGCACAGAGAAAAAACCGCCGATATAAGCTGCTGCTGCCCCTTTAAATCCCGTCGTGAAAAGATAAGGTCGGAGGAAACAGGAACATAATAGAGCAGGGACGGCCATATTAAACGTATTGACTCCCAGTACAACAATGCCGCCGAATTGAAAGAATACCGCCTGTAGAAAGAGTGCAGCCAGGATTGCCGGGAAACATGCCCAGCCAAGTATCAGGCCCATGAGACCATTGAGCAGCAGATGCACACTACCCGGTCCCACCGGCAAGTGAACAAGAGATGCCACAAAAAAGGCGGAGGAAAGTATGGCCACTGACATGATTTTGTCATGCCCTACCCTTTTAAGGCCGATTGTTGTTCCGATTACGGTCAGCGCCCAGCCTCCGGCAAGCACGGACGCAGAAAGAACTCCTTCAGATATATGCATAATTCTTAACTCTTTTATTACAAATTTTCTAAACCCTTTTCCGGCAAAAAATCAGTGTAAATGTTTTCCTGTACTACTCATAGCCAGATCTCCATTCTTTACGCCCTTGGTTGCGATTAACCGTTCAGATAACCCCCTCACTTCCAGCGCCTTGCCACGGATGATGATCACTTCAAGACAGTTGTCATGGTCCATGTGAACATGGGTCGTCGAGATAATATGCTCATAGAAATCATGCTGCAGTTGTGTAATCGTTTCCTGCAACTGATTCTGGTGATGATCATATACCAGCGTAATGACACCGATCACATTCTTATCCGCTTCCCACTCGCGCTGTACAAGCGCCTTTCTTATAAGATCTCGAACAGCCTCGGAACGGTTACTGTACTGACAACGTCGAATAAATTTGTCAAAGTCCGCGAGTAAATTTTCCTTAAGAGACACAGAGAAACGTTTAAGCATCAATATAACACCTTTTTAATATTTTGTATTATTTAGTACCTTAGAAAATATTTTCTACGTTACCTACACCTTCTGGTCCTCTTTTCGACCAAGAATTCCTGACGGTCTTAAGATGAGGATCAGGACTAAAAGAGTAAAGGCAAAGACGTCTTCATAATCGCTTGATATGTATCCGGTTGCAAAACTTTCGGTCCAGCCGAGGATGAGACTCCCTAAAACCGCGCCTGGAATACTGCCGATTCCTCCGAGCACGGCTGCTGTAAATGCCTTTATTCCGGCAATGAACCCGATGTAAAAATTGATCTGTCCCACGTGGGATGCGATCAAGACTCCGCCTATGGCGGCCAGGGCAGAGCCTGTCACAAAGGTAGCCGAGATTATCCGGTTAACATTTATACCTACAAGAAGGGCCATGGTCCGGTCCTGGGCAGTCGCCCTCATAGCTTTACCGATCCTGGTAAATTTAATCAGCACGGTCAACAGCACCATTATTATCGAGGTCGTCACGAGTATAGCCAGAGCTGATGAATCGATTATATGGGCAACAGGCGCTAAAAATTCAAAATCAGGAATAAGGCAGGGAAACGGGAGAAAATCTGAAGTCTGTGCGAGAAGCACGTAATTTTGGAGAAAAATGGACATGCCGATTGCACTTATAAGGGGAGATAGGCGCGGGGCCCGGCGCAATGGTTTGTAGGCCATTTGTTCAATCGTGAGGCCGTAGGCTGCGGAATAGACTATTGCGGCAATTGATGCGAGTATAAGAACCGAAATCTGGCCAAAGCCGTGGAGGGTCAGGACATTTGCAATAATCAGGGCCGTGAATGCCCCGATCATGTAAATCTCCCCATGGGCAAAATTAATGAGCCCGATAATGCCGTAGACCATGGTATAGCCAAGGGCGATCAGGGCATAAATACTTCCTCGAATAAGTCCGCCTAAAAATAACTCAAAGAAATATTCCATGGAACCGCCTGTTTTATTCAAAAAGTAATGAACACTATTTCAATTCAACATATACGCCATTCCGTACCTGGTACATGGAAAATCCAATGCCTATGGTATCTCCACGTTCATCAAACCGGATTTTTCCAAGGGGAGTGTCAACATATTCCGTTCTAAGGGCGTGTGATACTGCGTTGTAATCGGTTTTGCCGGCCTTTTCAACCGCGTTTAAGAGAGCCAGGGCGGCTGAATAGGCGTTTAAAAAAAAGGCTCCGGGCTCGGTCCCATATTCTTTTTTGTGGGCCTCATTTGCCGCAACTGCCATGGGGTTGGCCGAAACATCTTTGGGGCCGGTCGCATATACACCTTCAGCGTTTTTGCCGGCTACCTTGATAAAGGTATCGTCTTTTACTCCGTCGTCGGAAATAAAAATAGTCTTCATACGCTTTTTGCGCATCTGTTTGATAATCTTGGCTGCCTCGGGGTGATAGCCTCCGTATATCACGGCCTCCGCCTTAAAGCGCTTTATTTTCTGAACAATTGCCGAACAATCCATGGCGCCTGGGGTCACTCCTTCATAAAGCACTACTTCAGCCCGGCCTGATTCTTCTAAAAATTTCTTTGCGAATTCGGCAATACCTTTGCCGTAATCGCCCTTGTCGTGAATTACTGCGATTTTTTTTAACTTTAGCACATCCAGGGCAAAATCCGTTTCAAGCCGCGCCTGAGCATCGTCTGAAGCAATCGTGCGAAAAAAATAGGGATATCGGCCGCTCTGGGTCAGGTCAGGGTTGGTCGCAGAGGGTGACATTGTGACGATCTTTGAATCGTTATAAATACCAAGAGCCGCTTTGGTTGCTCCGCTGCAGATGTGACCAATAACTACGTGGACTCCCTGGGAAATAAGTCTGGTTGCAGTATTAGTGGCAACCTCAGGCTTACAAACATCATCCTCCACGAGAAGTTGCACCTCCCGCCCCAGTACACCGCCTTTGGAATTGATTTCTTTTACCACCAGTTCGGCAGCCCTGACGGATGGAATCCCGTAGGATGCCAGATCCCCGCTGTGGGCGCCGGCCACACCGAGTTTGACGGTCTCCGATGCAAACCCTGTTTCCACGCATACAAAAACTGCAACCATGCAAATGATCGTTGTGAGCAGGAGTTTATTTATAAAATTTTTCATCATGCACCTTTTTTTAGTACCTTAAAAAATATTTTCTAAGGTACTTATACCCCTCTGGGGGTACTGAAAAAAATTAAATATTTTTGGCTAGGATTTTTGTCACCTGCCCATACGTTTAATTTCGCGATTGATTGCAACACAGGTTGCACTCATTTGTCAAACAAATATTTTTCTCCGCTTAAGTCCTTTGGGCGAACCCTCGCATTTTTTATTTTTTTATGAACACTAACTCATTGTAATTATATTAATACGTTACTCGTTTGACTAACGACGTCATTTTTTGGGTTGAAAAGCATTTAAACAATAGATTATATGATAACTTAAATCGACAAAGTGGTTAAGGGTTCGCTCAAAAATAAATTGACTATTGTCAGCGGTCCATTTTATAAGTAACAATATCTTTTATAGTAACCGTTCAGAGGGGGTCCCCTATTTAGCAGATTCCTCAGTATGTAATCGTTTACAGATGCCCCATATGTGTGTACCCTAAAGGGCATAAACTCCAGGCTGGCGAACTATAGTAAACCTATGTGAACCAGACTGATCGGCACCCCAAGGGCACTTCCGTTGGGCGCGTGCAGGTAAGCGAGCCTGCGAGTCTCCGGATGGGGCACCTGCAAACGATTACCTTTTATAGCGTAATAATGTGCCTGGGTGGCGGAATTGGTAGACGCAAGGGACTTAAAATCCCTCGGGGCTTGTCCCTGTACGAGTTCGATTCTCGTCCTAGGCACCAGTAAAAGAAGGGTTAAGTCCTTTGTCAATAAAGGATTTAACCCTTTTCTTTTTTGTTCTCCCCGAAGTGCCCTTCACCATCTGCTTGAGCCGTGTGATGGGAAACTATCACGCAAAATTCTGAGAGGGGACAAAGAGCCGCAAGGGACCTGACCTACCCGATTCGCTGACGACCACGCGTAAAGGAGGATTCAATGATCAAAAATAACGGGGATTCAAAAGAAATAACAAACCGTGATATCAAAATTATGGGGACACCATACTTAATTATTGACTCATTT
>JAIWHJ010000083.1:0-6915 GCA_048629695.1 Promethearchaeota archaeon | reverse complement strand
CGTGGACAGACTCGGCCTACTGAAAAAGGAAACGGATTCCTTTCCATTATAAGGCGCAACGCCTCTTCATATTGCCCCTTTTCAACGTGGGCAATATAACCCTGCACATTGATCTGTCCCGGACAGGTGAGATTGCAAGGCGCCTTGCAGTCGCCAAAGTGGGTCTTTGCGAGCTGTATAAGCCTTTGCTTTCGATATTCCTTAAGGGTATCGGAATCCGTAGTGATTTCCATTCCCTCTGCCACCTTGACACTGCAGGAACGGACCGGTTCGGATTCCCCGTTGACCTCTACAACGCAGACTTCACATGGCCGGGAAGAGGAGCTTCCGTTTACATGGCAAAGGGCGGGGATATAGATTTCCGCCTGCCGTGCCGCCTCCAGGATAGTCAGTTCCGCGTCAACAGAGATCTTGTTCCCGTTTATAACAATACTTATTTCCTCCATATTACCAATCCTCAAATATCATTAAACCAGCAGCCCGGCCGTACACGGCCCAGGTTTCAGATGTCAGAATAACAGAAAAGATTTACCATCTATTTTTACTGACACCTTACCCCTTGAAACCTCTGTCCTGAAAGTTATTTCTTTCAGGACGAATATTGATTCGGCAGACTCTTCCGAGTCTAAACGTTCACAGGTGCTGTAGCTGTGCGTGATCAGGGCAACCAGCTATAAGTCCCCCACCTATGCTGGTTGCCCTGATCGCGTACAGATGCGGCGCCTGTGGACGTTTAGACCAGGCCTGCCGCCTGCTTGGCTGCCTGTACCGTATTTTTCATCAGCATGGTTATTGTCATGGGACCTACGCCGCCCGGAACCGGCGTAATTGCGGATGCCTTTTCCTTAACCGAGTCAAAATCCACATCGCCTGCAAGAATCGCCTTGCCTTTATCAGTCTTTCCTATCCGGTTCACACCAACATCGATGACAACAACGCCCTCTTTCACCATGTCGCCGGTCACTGCCTTGGGTGACCCGATCGCAACTATAAGGATGTCCGCACGTTTCGTGTGAAATTTCATGTCAGCGGTCCGCGTATGACAGACCGTTACCGTGGCATTGCCGGACTCCCTCTTCTGGAGCATAAGATTGGCAATCGGTTTTCCCACAATATTACTTCTTCCAAGCACCACTGTTTCAGCGCCACTCGTTTCCACTCCGCTGCGTTTGAGAAGTTCGAGGATGCCATGCGGGGTGCATGGCAGAAAACATTGTTCACCCAACACCATCTTGCCGACATTTACCGGATGGAATCCGTCAACATCCTTATCAGGATCAATGGCATACAGGACCTCGGCTTCATTGATGTGCTTAGGCAGAGGCAACTGTACCAGTATTCCGTTAAGCTTTTCGTTTTTATTACATTTGTCCACCAGGGCCAGTAAATCTTCTTGACTTGTGTCTTCAGGCAGATCAAACCGTTCTGAATAAATTCCAAGAGCTTCTGAAGCTTTCTCCTTTGCGCCGACATAGACCTGAGATGCAGGATCGGCCCCTACCAGTATGGTCACCAGGCCCGGCACTACATCGTGCTTTTCCTTAAGTTCCGCGATTTCCGTCTTTAGTTCCTCGCGAATTGATTTTGCAGTCTCTGTTCCGCTGATAATTTTGGCACTCATTCGTTTTCTCCTTAAAATGAAAATATTACTGATAATTGGTAAGGGGGCTTACCGTTGTCTGGTTGCCTTGCCCCCGTGATCAGTTTTGATAATTGCTTGTGACAATTCAAATACAAAATCCGCGACCCCTTAATTCTTTTGCATATGCTGGTTCGCCAGATTTACGATGATTTCATTTGCCTGCTTCAGACGATTTACTATAGTCATGAAAAGGTGTTTGCCTACTTCAGGATATTTTTCAATGACCTCCATCAGCTTATCGCCGGGGTAGCGCTTAATTGTGGAACGTCCTTTTGATATGATGGTTGCTGAACGGGCCTCGCCGGAAATTGCGGACATCTCGCCGAAATATTCGTCAGGCTGAACAATATCTGCAATCTTTTTTCCGTCCCGGATCACCAGCAGCGCCCCGCGAATAAGTTTAAAGAAATCCTTGTCCGTATTGTTCTGCCGGATGATGACATCGCCGTCATCATAATTTTCCACATCCGGGTTAACCAGATAGGCGGGCAGACTTTCTTCGGTTATTACCGTCTTTTTCAGCACCTCTTCAGCACTTGTTATTCCTTCACGCGCTTTTTGAAGGGCAGCCATTCTCAGTGTCTTCATGCCTTCCTGCATGGCGATCTTTCGCAACTGGTCTTCAGGAACACTTGCATTAATAGCTTTAGAGACCTCATCCGTGACTTCCATAAGTTCAAAAAAGCCGACCCGCCCCTTATAACCACCTCCTCTACAAACAGTGCATCCATGCGGCTCATATAACTGAAGACCATCGATTTCTTCTTCCCGAAATCCCATGGTTACGAGTTCATCCTTGTTTTTTGCGCGCATGGGGGTCTTACATTTATTGCACAGCCTTCTTCCAAGACGCTGTGACTGAACCATAGTGACAGAAGAAGCAATCATAAACGGCGGGATTCCGATATCAACCAGACGGCCGATGGTTGCAGGACAGTCATTGGTATGAAGTGTTGAAAGGACAAGATGGCCTGTCATTGCCGCCTTGATTGCAATCTCAGCGGTCTCTATGTCACGAATCTCACCAACCATGATGATATCAGGGTCCTGCCTTAAAAATGCCTTGAGCGCCGCAGAAAATGTCATGCCTGCTTCACTGACAACGTTGACCTGGTTGATTCCCTTAAAGTTAAACTCGACCGGATCTTCCGCAGTCAGAATCTTGGTGTTTTCGCTGTTCAGGGAATTTAAGACTGAATAAAGGGTGACTGTTTTCCCGCTGCCGGTGGGGCCGGTAACCAGAAGCAGGCCCTGGGGCCGGGCAATACAGCGCTGCAAGGCGGTATAAGTATCTCTTTCGAATCCGAGTTTAGTGAGATCAACGTTTAGCGAACTCTTGTCCAGGATACGAAGAACCACGCTTTCCCCAAAAAGCGTCGGAAGAGAAGAGACGCGAAAATCGACTACCTTGTTTCTGCCTATCCGCATTCTGATCCTGCCGTCCTGGGGGACTCTCCGCTCGGTAATGTCCAAATTGGCAAGGATCTTCAGCCTTGAGATCAGTCCGTTCTTAATAGTCAGCGGCAGATTCATTGACTTATACAGAGAACCGTCCAGTCGATAACGGACCTGAAGCGACTTTTCATAAGGTTCAATATGAATATCGCTGACCCCATCCATTACAGCCTTAATCAAAATGCCGTTGACCAGCTTAATAATAGGCGCGTCTGAGGCGACAAACTGATCACCGAAGTCGTCATCTTCAATCGTCTCTATCTCAAAACTCTCGGCAGCCTCTGATGCCAGGGCTCCAAAGTCATCAATCCGGACAACTTCCTCTTCCTCGACCTCCTCAACCTGTTCCGCACCGCCAAAGGATTTATATTCCTCGTCACTGATTTTGTAATGAGTTCTATATGCCTCGATTATTTCCTTTTCCGTAGAAACACAGACCGAAAGTCCTCTTTTGACAGCTGTCTGGATCTCCTCGACCAGGGTCCCGTCCGTGGGTTCCGTCATGGTTACCTGGAGGGTCTTTCCAACGATGCGCAAAGGAAAAGCCATGCATTTCCTGGCAATTTCATAAGGCAGGAGTTCTAATGCCTCGTGACTTGGCGGCTCTTTCGAAATCATGACTGCCGGGTAATTGTGAAGACGGCTTAAAAGATTCAGGATCGTGTCTTCATCGATAAACCCGAGCCGGACCAGAATGCTTCCAAGTCTGCCTTTATTCTTCTTCTGATAATCAAGTGCGGTATTCAACTGGGTTGTGGTGATGTAACCTTCCTTACGCAGCAAGTCACCGATTCTCATTTTACCGGCACCGGACTGATCCTTGACCGTTGCAGAGAGACTTGATTTCTTTTTTGCAGAAGCCGTATTAGCCATTTTTCCTCAGCAGAATAGATGAAACGAGGTAGGGGATCAGGTAAACCGTGAACCTTTGAACCTCTGTAGTTATAGGTTCACAGGCGCCGCATCCGGAGTCTCGCAGGCTCGCTTACCTGCGTGCTCAGGGTTCCCGCAAGCCAACACCTAGCCGACTATATCTGGTCGCCCTGAGCATACCCCAAGGGCACTTCCGTTGGGCGCACACATCCGCGGCGCTGGTGAACGTTTATATTAAAACAGGCCTTTGACCTTACCGGTTTCAACATCCACGTCGATCCGGCGATAGGCTGGATCAGAGGCTGTTCCAGGCATAAGGCTGATTGCGCCGGCAACCGGAACCACAAAACCGGCACCCTTGTACATTAGAATGTCGCGTATAGGCAGGGTCCATCCACTGGGCACTCCCTTTAAAGTCGGATCATGGCTCAGGCTCAGATGAGTCTTGACCATACAGGTACCCATTTCTTTAAGGTCAGGATCACTTTCCATGCGTTTGAGCTTGACTTGGGCTTCTGGTGAATAGCTTACTCCGTCAGCGCCGTAGACCTCTTTTGCGATCAGTTCAATTCGCTTGCTCAAAGGGGTGTCTAATTCATAAAGAAACTTGAATTCATTGGGTTCATTGCATGCATCAACCACTGCATCGGCAAACTCAAGCGCGCCATCGCCGCCGTGTTCCCAATGCCTGGAAAGGGCCACGCGCGCGCCGGCCTGCTCGGAGAGACGGCGGACCGCTGCGATCTCATCATCCGTGTCCGTGTAAAACGCATTGATGCAGACAACCGGATTTATGCCGGCCTTTTTTACGGTCGCGATATGATGAATCAGGTTTGCGCATCCTTGTTCCACCCAGCCCACGTTTTCAGATCCGTATTCTTCCGGCATTGGTTTGCCTGGAACCGGAATCGGCGCCCCGCCGTGGCACTTTAAGGCCCGAATGGTGGCAACTACAACCGCACAGTTTGGTTTTAATCCGCTGAAACGGCATTTTAAATTCCAGAATTTTTCAAATCCGATATCAGCGCCGAACCCACTCTCAGTCACATTGTAGTCAGCCAGTTTCAGGGCGACCCTGTCCGCAATTACCGAGGACTGACCAATGGCGATATTGGCAAACGGACCCGCGTGAACCATAACCGGCTGACCCTCAAGAGTCTGCATGAGATTCGGATTAAGCGCCTCCACCATCCAGGCGGTCATTGCGCCGTCAACTTCAAGGTCTGCGGTGGTAATCGGTTCTTCCCTTCTATTGTAAGCAACAACAATCCTGCCCATACGCTCGCGCATATCCTTAAGATCGCTTGCAACGGCCAGGATGGCCATGATCTCGGAACTCACTGCGATTGCGAATTTGGACTGCATGGTCATACCGTCCATTTTTCCTCCCAGGCCAATGGTAATATTTCTTAAAGCCTGGGCGCAGTAGTCCATGATCCAGCCCATTTCGACTTTTTTGGGATGGATGTCCAGCCGCTTCAGATTACGTTTTGCTAATATTTCATCCGTATAATTAGACTCATGCTGCATCCTGGATGTGACCGCAACCATTGCCAGGTTATGGGCGTTCATGATGGCATTGATGTCGCCGGTAAGACCGAGAGAGAATGGAGTCAGGGGAATACACTGGGCGAGTCCGCCTCCGGCCGCGCTTCCCTTGATGTTCATCGTAGGTCCGCCCGAGGGCTGCCGGATAGCGCCGATAACGCTTTTACCCCTCTTGCCGAGCCCCTGGACAAGTCCCATGGCGCACGTACTCTTGCCTTCTCCAAGGGGCGTAGGTGTAATGGCCGTGACATCGATGTATTTTCCATCCGGTTTGTCTTTTAAACGATCAAGTATTGCCCGGTAATCGAGTTTGGCCACATAATGGCCATGCGGCAGAAGCTCTTCCTTTTTAAGTCCGAGCGTCTCTCCCAGTTCGTAAACCGTTTTCATGCGTGATTCAGCCTCTTCGGCTATTTCCCAATCCTGGTATTTGGTCGGATCCAGAGTCATAAGATTCCTCCTTGGTTTATTGTTTTACAATTTGGGATTTTATCTGACAAACTCACAAATGTTAAGTCAAATTAGATTATTACATAAGGCTTAGGAGTTTTTTCAACGCCTTAAAATCCCGCCATATTTTTTTATCACTCTTTTACTTTATTTGCTTAAGCATAACCTAAAAACAAAGACTTTGGCAACCACATCACCATTTTTAATTAATGTTTGAATATCATATTCAAAGGCATATTTTAATAAATTACATTTATTATTGGTTGGAACTTTAAAACCAACTTTAGTTGTCGCTAAAAGATCGAGATAATCAATATTATTAAAGAACTCAATAATATTACTTTTATCATATTCCTTATTTGCGTGAAAGTTGGGCATATGAATAATCGTAAAGTCCGGCTTATGCTTTAATAACTCATCTCTGCTATCGTATCTTCTAAACATATTGCGGGCAAATAGACTATGCCAGGCATACTCTGTAATAATCCGAACTGGCATGCGGTATCGTTCATCGGCTCCGGCATATCCATCGAATACAAAGATATCCCGATTCTGCAAATAAGCTCGAATTCGCCGACAGAGATCATTAAACTGCTCCTGTGATATCGAGACATTGACCGATCCCCACCAGATATCTTGCTCGGTCGTTGGTTCTTTTACGATGAACTTATCATTCGCTGATCGGCCGGTATGGTCTCCAGTTCGCACCACCAGGGGTCCCAGGTGCATAAGGTCTGCTTCACGACGCCGGACCGCCTGCTCATAGAGCATGGGTGTTGTTAAGTGCCAGTAAACCGTATTAGCATTCTTAATGCCATGATTCTCTACGCCAAATTTGCTTGGGTGTGGACCAAAGTTTTGCATCGATATTCTCCTGTGATTATTACCACCTGCGAACAATTAGGTGAGCACGCGGTGAGCGAACTAAAATTGGTTAATATTCCTTA
>JAIWHJ010000082.1:0-6935 GCA_048629695.1 Promethearchaeota archaeon | reverse complement strand
CAAATAGCTCCAGCGACAAACAAAAGCGGCACTTGTTTTGCTGTCGCAAAAACGTGCCCTTTTTGTTTGTCGCTGAGCAAGACGTTGAGGAATAAATACTATGGGGCAATCCGAGAGAAAATTCAATGTTGCTGTTGCAGGCGCTACGGGAGCAGTCGGCGGCGCCATGCTGGATGTACTTGCAAGACGCGATTTCCCGATTCGGGAACTGCGGCTTCTGGCCTCGCACAGGTCAGTAGGCAAGACTCTCAAATTCAAGGGAGAGGAACTCCCGGTTCAGTTGTTGACCAAGGATTCCTTTTCCGACATTGACGTAGCCCTCTTTTCCGCAGGCGCGGCCCGTTCCCTGGAATTTGCCCCGGCGGCCGCAGACGCAGGGGCCGTGGTCGTGGACAACTCCAGCGGATTCCGGATGGAACCGGACATCCCGCTGGTCGTGCCCGAGGTCAACGCCCACGCCATTGCACGATACAAGAAGCGGGGGATCATTGCAAACCCCAACTGTTCTACCATCCAGATGCTGGTGGCCCTGAAACCGATCTATGACAAAGCCGGGATAAAGCGTATTGTTGTTTCCACCTATCAGGCGGTTTCAGGTACCGGCGCCCAGGCAATTGCCGAGTTGAAGGAACAGGTCAGGGCCTATGCGGAGAACAGGCCGATGGTGGCTGAGGTCTATCCGCACCGGATCGCGTTCAACTGCCTTCCGCACATTGATTCTTTTCTGCCCACCGGCTATACCAAGGAAGAGATGAAAATGGTCCATGAAACCCACAAGATCTTTGAAGATTCCTCGATCGGCGTAACCGCGACCGCAATCCGCGTCCCTGTGGTATTCGGCCATTCCGAATCAATTAATATCGAGACCAAAGAAAAGATCACGGCCGATGAGACGAGGAAACTCCTGGCCGATGCCCCTGGAATCAAACTCGTGGACAACCCTGAAAATTTCGAATACCCCATGGCCATTGACTGTGAAGGAAATTTTGAAACACTGGTAGGCCGGATCAGGGAAGATGATACAATAGACAACGGCCTGAACCTGTGGGTTGTGGCGGACAATATCCTCAAAGGCGCGGCCCTTAACGCCGTGCAGATCGCGGAGGTTGTTACCAGGGACTATCTATAAGGGGTTCCGGGTTCAGGGGTTCAGAGGTTCGGTGGTTCTGAACCCGGAACCCCGGAACCCGGAACCTCTGAACCTTTATTAGGTGCATCTGCTTGAGAATTATTGCGGGATCGGCAAAAGGGCACAAACTGGGTTCATTGCCGATAAAGTCGAAGCGGCAACTGATTCGTCCCACATCCGACCGTGCCCGTGAGGCCCTGTTCAGTATAATCGGCCCGTTTGTTCAAGGCGCTTCGGTTCTGGATTTTTTTGCCGGGACCGGGGCGCTTGGTCTTGAGGCATTGAGCCGTGGAGCATTGTCAGCGCTTTTTGTTGACAAAAATCGGGGTGTGATTGATCTCATCACCAGAAATATTAAAAAATGCGGCTTTTCCGAAGTTTCCACAGTTGTAAAACGGGATCTGACGAAAGGCCTTTCTTTTTTAGATAGATTTATTCCGCCGGACGGCTTTACCCTGGTCTTCCTTGATCCGCCCTATGGCAGGAAAATGGGATATACCGTGCTTTTTGAACTGGGAAAAGGCGAGTTTATCAGCAATGAGTGTATGGTAATTGCCGAAGACAACTCAGGCGAGGATCTGCCGGATAAAATCGGCAAACTGCATCTATACGACCAGCGGCGTTACGGAGGCACCGGCTTCTGGTTGTATCGGGGATTTTGAATGATGAATGATGAATAACAACGAGAAAAAAAATAATTCCGGTTCCGAATCAATTGCCGTTTATCCCGGCACGTTTGATCCGGTTACAAATGGACATCTGGATATTATCAACAGGGCGCTTAATATATTTGACCGGGTGATCGTGGTAATTGCCTTGAATCCTGATAAAAAACAATTTTTTACACTCGAAGAACGGCTCAAGATGATTAGGGACTGCTTTGATCCGGATGAAGACAGGGTCAAGGTAGCCTATACATCAGGACTGCTTGTTGATTTTGTCAACCAAAACGGCGCAAAGGCGATTATCAGGGGACTCAGGGCTGTTTCCGACTTTGAGCATGAATTCCAGCTTGCCCTGATGAACCGCAAGATCATGCGAAACGTTGATACCGTCTTTCTCATGACAGGACTCCGCTGGATCTATATCAGTTCAAGTATTATCAAGGATGTGGCCCGCCACGGCGGGGATGTCAGCGATATGGTGCCTCTTCATGTTACCGAACTGTTTAATAAACGTTTTGCAAAACAGGATTAAAAAAACGGTAAGCGATCGCAGCCCGGTAGGGTGCATTCCATGCACCATTGACAAAATTTGTGGAGGCGACTGGTTGGCTTGAATCGATGACATGGGAATTTGCTGAAATTGAAATGGTGCGTAAAACGCATCCTACATTGTTGAACTTGATAGTATAGGAAATCCCATTTGTGCAAACATGCAACCGGGCGAACACAAGGTTCGCCCCTACTTAAAAAAATTTCGCACCGCCCTGATTTTCAAGACGGTTACTGGTGAAATCGATGTGCGACTGTAGGGGCGAACCTTGTGTTCGCCCTTAAATTATCGTTATTGTCATTAGTCAACCGTCATTCCTTTTACGAATTACCGTGAAAAACAGACTGACCAGAAGATCGTTTCTTAAAAATACCGGACTTGCCGCGGCGGCCCTGCCGTTGTCGCAGTATGGGACTCTGTCCGATTTCACTGAAAATCACATCAACATGATGCAGTACCAAAGGAGTTACGAGGTTCCGACTGTCTGCAACATGTGTCCCTCCCGCTGTATGATAATCGGCAAGGTCAGGCAGGGGCGGCTGATCAAAATAAAAGGGAACCCAAAGGGGCCGTTTAATGGGACAAGGGTCTGTGCAAAGGCGCATGCGGCAATAAAACTTCTCTACGATCCGGACCGATTGAAATATCCCTTGAAACGGACAGGCGAAAGAGGGGAAGGCAAATGGACGCGTATCAGTTGGAATGAGGCCATTGACACGATTTCCATACAAATGGAAAAAACCCTGAACCGCTACGGTCCGGAAAGCCTTGCCCTTTTCTCAAAAGGCCCGTCCTCAGCCTACATTCGCGAACTGTTTGAAGAACTCTCTATTACCAATCTGAATGATTCATCATTTGATCAGGGCGCTGCCGGACGCGACCTGGCCTACCAACTCACATTCGGTATGCCGCCCGGACGACCTGAACGGGTGGATCTGAAAAATACAAAATGCGTTGTTTTGATCGGTACCCATCTGGGAGAAAACGTTGATGTAGTACAGATGCGTGACCTGATGGACGGACTCGTGCGGGGAGTAAAGCTTATTGTGGTTGATCCCCGTTTGTCCGTAATTGCCGCTAAAGCGGATCACCATCTCATGATCAGGCCGGGAACGGACACCGCGCTTCTTCTCGGATGGATCAACCACATTATAGGCGCCGGGTTATACGATAAGAGGTATATCGCGGATAATGTTAAGGGATTCGAGCCGCTCAAGGAACATACGGCCGGCTATTCCCTTAAAAGGGTTTCCGGAATTACCGACATCCCGGCTGACAAGATCCGGAAAACCGCGGAACTGATCGCATCCTGCGCCCCCATGACGGTTATTCATCCGGGCAGGCACTCGGCATGGTATGGAAATGATGTCCAGAGGCTCCGCGCCCAGGCTATCCTGACAGGACTTTTAGGCGCCTGGGGACAAAAAGGCGGAATTTTCCTTCCGACCCCCCTGTTCTCGGTTTCCCCTGACCGGGAAAAAAAGAGAGATGATATTCTGGAACTACCAGGTGTCCGAGCCTCTTTTATTATGAAAAAAACGCTTAAAAGGGAAATCAGGTTCCTGGGCTGCTGGGGGCAAAATCCATTTCATGCAAATCCTAATCCCTATCGGACAGCCGCGGCATTCAAAAAGGCTGAATTCGTATTCGCATGCGACGTGCTGCCTGCGGAACCAGCGCTTTTTGCAGACATCATCCTGCCCGAGGCCACGTTTCTCGAAAGGTCGGACATCCTCGAGACATGGACTGATTCATATCCGGTCTCGGCAGCCATTCGTTATCCGGTGATTCCCCCACGCTATGAGGCAAAAGATCCGTACTGGATCGTTAAACAGTTGAGTTCACGGCTGGGAAAAGGCAAAGGGTTTCAATTTAAAAACGTAATCGAACGGCTTGGGAACGAACTCATGGCGCTGGATCTCTCTGTAGATGACCTTTTCAAAATGGGTGGCGTGGCCGTTTTTCCTGCAAAGCCGTTTAGAACGCCAACAGTTGAGAAATCTTTAGCCGAACCTCGGCAATCCCTGCCTCCTGAATATGAGATTCCGCCTGCCATGGATTTCACAAAGCCATTAAAAACCATTTTTCCGACTCCAAGCGGCAGGATCGAGTTTTTTTCCAGGACCCTTGAAGCAAACGGACTTCCGCCGCTTCCTGATTTCACACCCGTACATCTCCCGCCTCCAGGCTATGCAAGGCTGATCTACGGCCGTTCTCCAGTGCATACTTTAACAAGCACAATGAATAACAAGTGGCTTAATCACGAAATGAATGAAAACGAGTTGTGGCTCAACGATACTGTGGCGGGGCACATGAGGATAATGGATGGAGACGAGTTGTTTCTGGAAAACCAGGACGGCCTCAGGTCCATTCAACCAGTAAAAATAAAGGTAACACCGGGCATACGCGTGGACTGCGTTTACATGGCGCACGGTTTCGGTTCCAGATCTCCGCACTTGAATACAGGTTTTTTAAAAGGCGTTTCCGACGCCTTTATCATAACACGCAGTGGACTTGACCCGATTTCAGGCTGCCGCGGCACGCGTATAAATTTCGTAAGATTCGTCAAAAAAGGCAAAACCCTTGATATCCCAATGCTGGACTACCCGCCAACTGAACTGGTGTAAATATTTGTCAGCACTCCACAGGAAGGCGATCAGGCTGTCCAGCATACCATATGTATAGCTGGACAGCCTGCTCACCTCCCTGTGAAGCGCCCCGCAGGAAGTGCCCTTGGGGTGCGCTGACAAACATTTACAGTTTGGTGATTACGCACAGCTACAGCACCCGTGATCGGTTACGAACCGGTAAATCCGGGATAATTCACCTTTCATTCTTCCGACTGAGACATGGACGAATTCGAGCCTGTTGAGCTGAAAATAGACGGGGTACTGGACCTGCACACATTCCTGCCGGGGGAGGTGAAGTACCTGGTTCCGGATTACCTTGATCTCTGCCTGGCAAAGGGAATCCTTGATGTCAGGATCATCCACGGAAAAGGCACAGGGACCATGCGGCGTATTGTGCATGCAATTCTGGGAAAAATTCCGGAAGTGGCCTCATTCAAAACCGCTCCTGAAAATGCGGGCGGCTGGGGCGCAACGCTGGTCACGCTCATGAAATAACCCGTAATCGTTCACAGCGTCTGAACACGCTTGGACTTATAAAGAGCTTAAATCTTGGCGGGGCGGATACCAACCTGAAAAGGGAATTTCATACAGTGAGTGAAATTCTATTTAAAGAAAAAGATCGCCTTCCTGTGGAGTGCTGCCGAATATTTACCCGGAAAGTGGAGTTGATCCTGTGGAACGGTAAAACCGCCGAGGTCTGCATCTTGAAATTATTAAAAATGATCACACAAAATTAATCAGGAGGTCAATGTGCTCAAAAGGATAAAAATAAAAGGCTATAAGTCACTCATTGACCTGGAAGTTAGTCTTTGTCCCCTTTCTGTCTTATTTGGCCCGAATGCGGCCGGGAAAAGCAATTTCCTGGATGCATTACAGCTTTTATCCGGAATTGTGACCAGCCGTACATTAAAGGAAGCCTTTGAGCCTCCTTATCGGGGAAAGCCCTTGGAGTCGTTCTCTTTTGGGCGAGACGGCATCAAGGGACTTCTAAAAAAAGAAAGCGCCTCATTCTCAATCGAAGTGGACATTGAACTTTCTGAAAGTGTTGTCGATATCGTTAATCGTCAAATACGTGAGATGAAAAGAACTAAAGCTTCTGAAAAAAATGAAGGGAGCAATAAAAATCAGTCATTCGTGCGTGAAAAATTTCTCCGTTATCGCATTGAAGTAGAAATATTTCCAAAGTCAGGCATCCTGCGTGTTGTGGATGAATATCTTGCAGCATTGAACAAACAGGGGGAAATCAGCCGGAAAAGAAGACCATTTTTAGAAAAAGTCAGCAGACGTTTGCATCTCCGCATGGAAGGCCAGGCCCATCCGACTTATTATGAATGTTACCTGGACCACAGTATTCTATCCATGCCCCATTATCCCCCGCACTATCCTCATCTGGTTGCCGCCCGGCAGGAGCTGGCAAGCTGGTTCTTTTTTTATTTTGAACCACGAGAACGTATGCGGGCTTCCAATGCGGTCAAGGAGGTAAGACATATCGGTATGATGGGGGAAGAACTGGCTTCATTTCTGAATACGCTTCAGGTACTTGATCCCCCTCAGTTCAGGGCGGTTGAGAAGGCCCTGCATCTGGTCATTCCAAACGTCACCGGCATTAAAGTTGACGTAAATGAGATTGGGGAAGTTGATTTAAAGCTCATCGAAGGGGAAACACCTATTCCGGCCCGGATTTTATCCGAAGGCACATTGCGCGTTTTGGGGTTGCTCGCCGTAGTAGGAGCAAAGGAACTGCCGGCTTTGCTGGGTTTTGAGGAGCCTGAAAACGGCATTCACCCAAGAAGAATCAGAATGATTGCCGATATATTAAAAAACCGTACGCTTTCAGGTGACACCCAGCTTATTGTCACCACGCATTCACCGATTTTGCCGGACATGATTGATGATCACAGCTTGTTTGTGTGCCGCAGGGAAACAGAGAGAACAATAATCGAACCTTTTATCACCTGGGG
>JAIWHJ010000081.1:0-7022 GCA_048629695.1 Promethearchaeota archaeon | reverse complement strand
ACTTATGGGTAAAGGGCAGCCCTAGACCACTGAAACGTCCAGATGCTTGCCCAGTACAGCTAGGGCACGTTCGATTTGGTCTAGCCTGGAGGCGTGATTCAGGTCAAGCAGCCTGTCAGCTTGCGGGGCATGCCACCCAAGCCTTCTGGCTAGTTCAGCCTTGCGAATATTTTGCTGCTTCATGGCTTGATACAACAGAACTTTTGCCGTAGTCAGTGCGGAGAGCCGAACGTATGGGCCGTCATCCGTGGAAGATGGGGTCGGAATGTCCTCTCTGTCGACCATTTTTGCTGCCAACATACTTTCAAGAGCGTCAACAGCCCTGAGCAGTGCGTCATCCTCATCGTCGCCAAAGGTGACCGCCTCCGGGATGTCAGGGAAGGTGACAAGGATTGTGCCGTTATCATCAGGAGTAAGGGTGACCGGATAGCAAAACATATTTTTAACCTCCTATTTCAAACCAAGGTCTTTTTTGATTTTGTTGATCAAGCCTGTACCGAGCTGCTTGCTTCCACCGTGCATGGGCAATTCTGATTTTTTATTGCCCAGTCGGATAATTAAATGACCGGAGCCTTTTTTTTTCGTCGCGAATGTGCAACCCTGTTTCTTAAGCCATTGTTTGAATTGGTTACTGTTCATATTTTTTAAATATAAACAAATGTGTTGCGTTTTTCAAGAAAAATATAAACAGAAGTGTTGTTTGTTGACGACATACCGTTTTTATTGCATCTTTCATGTGTTTGCTCTGGGCCTCAGAGCCACCTACTGCCGGATTTAAGCGAAACTGAAACAGATGGCGTTGTAAAAAAGTTCCAACCTGCTAAAGAAATGTATAATAACAGCCATGATTAATTTTACGGATATTAAAAAGGTCGGAATTATTTTAAAGAAAGATTTTCCGGATCCAGGCAGGGTTTGCGCGGATGTTTCGGAATGGTTTGCCGGGAGGTCTGTTGAGACGGTTATTGACGATGTCACGCCGGACATGGACATTCTGGTCATCCTTGGCGGTGACGGCACGCTTCTTCATGTTGCCGACAGGGCGAGTCGGTTCGGGATTCCGGTTATGGGTGTGAACCTTGGTGATTTGGGTTTTCTGACTGAAGTCAGCGTGGATGAGCGAAACTCGGCGTTTGAATCAATTATGAGAGGAACCGCGGTTATTGAGAATCGAATGATGATCAAGGCCCGCCTGTGCCGGGCAACGGAATTCTCTGAATACCGTTACGCATTAAATGACGTGGTTATCAGCAAGGGGAACATCGACCATCTTGTAAAGCTTGATACATGGGCAGACCGGGAATATATCACGACCTACAAAGCAGACGGCCTGATTTTTTCCACGCCTACCGGGTCAACCGCCTACAATCTCTCTGCAGGCGGGCCGGTCGTACAGCCCGGGCTGGATTCCATCCTTGTTACTCCCATTTGTCCATTCATGCTCGGGAGCAGGCCTGTCCTCCTGCCGCCTGACACGAAACTGGCCACCAAACCTGCCGGTTCGATTAACGATCTGAAGGTGATCATAGACGGTCAGGCTGCCTGGGATATGAAAGAAAACGATTTGCTCGAAGTAGAGGCCTCGGATAGGCCGCTCCGCCTGATATGCTCTCCGTCAAAGGGATATTTCGGGATTCTTAGAAGCAAATTAAACTGGGGAGGAGGCAGGGCTAAGGGATTGGAGAATAGTGAACCTCTGAACCTCTGAACCTCATTTTTTAGGGAGTCTGAATTTTTTTATCTTGTATTGGAGTAGACTTTTTGTGATTCCAAGGGCTTCAGCGGCGCGGGTCTGGACATACCCGGCGTTTTCAAGGGCCTCTTTTACAAGTTTTTTTTCAATCCCGTTCATGATTTCAGGAAGCGGCGTGTCGGCCGGGAAGAGTCCTGCCGGATCAAAATCGATATTCCATGACGTTGCTTCGTAAAGCCCCGGCGTATCGGGTCCCACATCCTCCGGTTCAATGCGGTCTCCTGTGCATAGGATCGCTGCCCGTTCAATCGTGTTTTCAAGTTCTCTGATATTCCCTTCCCAAGGCAGAGTCATTAGAATACGTAAGGCTTCGGGAGAGATTTTAATATCAGGCCGGGCCAGTCTGGCCTTATTTTTTTCAAGGAAGTGACCTACGAGCAGTGGTATGTCGTCAATTCGTTCACGCAGCGGAGGAAGATGAATATGAAGTACATTCAAGCGGTAATAAAGGTCCTCCCTGAAATTGCCCTTTTCCACCTCTTCTTTTAGATCTTTATTCGTGGCGGCCACTATTCTGATATCCACGTTAAGGGTTTTTGACCCGCCCACGCGTTCAAAGTTTCGTTCCTGGAGTACTCTTAAGAGTTTTACCTGGAGCGGGAGAGCCATTTCTCCAATCTCATCCAGGAACAGAGTGCCTGTGTCAGCAATTTCGAATCTCCCTTTTCTGAGTGAGACGGCGCTCGTGAAGGCGCCTTTTTCATGACCAAAAAGCTCGCTTTCGAGTAGCGACGGGGGCAGACCCGCACAGTTCAATGAAATAAAAGGGGCTTTCCCCCTGGCGCTGTTGAAATGAATTGCCTTTGCCACAAGTTCTTTGCCCGTGCCGCTTTCGCCTGTAATCAGGACGGAGGAGGAGGTCGGAGCCATCTTTTTTATGAGACTGTAAACGTGCTGCATCAGTTTATTTTTGCCGATTATGTTGTCAAAGTTGTATCTGTCGCGTACATCGTCTTGAAGACGACGATTTTCCCTGAGCAGGGAATAATGGTCCAGCCCTTTTTTGACACATAACACGAGTTCATTGTTTTTAAACGGCTTTGTAATGTAATCGTGGGCTCCGGCCTGCATGGCGTTCACAGCCATTTCCACTTCACCGAAGGCCGTGAGCATGACTACCGGAAGGTCTTTGTTGATTGTCTTGATGGATTTTAAGAGTTCCATTCCATTCATGCCCGGCATTCTCATGTCCGTAATGACAAGATCGATATCGGTCTTGTTCAATATCTTAAGCGCCTTATCCCCGCGGTCGGCTGTAAAGACCTCGTATCCTTCGTCAACCAGGAGTTCGGAAAGTACTATCAGATAATTAGGCTCGTCATCAACCACCAGAATCGTATTCATAATTATTTCTGCTTAAATTTATTCGGCTGCGCTGAAGGTTTTTAGGCCGAAGGTAGAAGGTGTAAGGTGTAAGGGGCTAACGTTTGTAAACCTTCAGCCTTCTACCTTCCACCTAATTTTTTTTTCATCTCGGCAAGCAGACTGTAAGGTATATTGAGTCGTTCTCTTGCCAGGTTAAGGGTGATGTCCGGCTTGTTATCACCGTGAAAGTCACTGCCTCCGGTGATGAGCATTTCGTTCTCCATAGCCACCTGTTTCAGAATCCTTGTCAAACCGGGCGAATGGGCAGGGTGGTAGACTTCAATTCCCTCAAGGCCCATATCTTGAAGAGTCTTTACAAGTTTCCGGATTCCGGCAAGTCTTGGAGTTATGGTCACCGGGTGGGCCAGTATTGCAAGACCACCCGCATCCCGTATCATGTTTATCGCCACCTCGGCCTCATACCTGAATCTGTCCTCATATGCACGTCCTCCCTTTCCTAAATATCGGGAAAATGCATCATGCTGTGTTCTGACTACCTTTCTGTCCAAAAGGAGACGGGCAATATGGGGTCTTCCCGTCTGGCCCTCTTTTGAATAGGTTTTCAGATCCGACATGGTCACTTCTATACCCAGTTTGCAGAGTTTTGAAATGATTTTTTCATTTCTGAGGTTTCTGGCTTTCTGAATTTTTGTCAGCCGTTTAATAAGGACCGGGTCGTCGTGGCGGAGTCCGTAGCCCAGGATATGCATGAACATGTTATTATAACTGGAACTGATCTCAATTCCAGGGATCACCTCAACGCCTTGTTCCAAGCCCCGTGCCATAGCCTCCGGGACTCCTTCCATAGTATCATGATCCGTAAGCGCAATTGCGGAAAGGCCTGCCTGTTTTGCATGTTCAACCAGGGTTGCAGGCGTCATGGTCCCGTCCGAGCAGGAAGAGTGCGTATGCAGATCGATATATTTCATAACTTGATTTTGTCGCCCTTTATTTACAGGACTGTTAAATTCAATTAAACCTTACATATAAAAAAGATGCAAGCTGGATGAACGTACTGCACTTATTGAATTTTTTCTATAATTTCTAAAGTGATTGTGATATATCTTGATTTAGGGCATTGGAAATTCACTGCCTGATATCCAGGTCGTCGAAGGCCCGACCTGTTCAATTATACAGCTCGCAAAATTTCAACGTCGTGATGACAAAAAATAAAAATTATTTTTTGTCCGGATTATTACTGCCTGAAAAAAGGAGCGTAATATGGCACAGATAGATGCATTTTTCAAGCTGATGAACGATCAGGGGGCCTCTGACCTTCACATGGTCTCAGGTCAGCAGCCTATTCTCAGGATCAGGGGCGATATGGAGAGAGTAAAATACAAGGTCCTTGAAAATGATGAGTTAAAGGCCATGGTTTATGAGATCGTCAGCGAGGAAAAGATCAAGGTTTTTGAAGAGACCGGGGACGTTGACTTCGGATACGAGATCGCGGGCCTTGCCCGTTACCGCGGCAATCTGTTCATGCAAAAATACGGTGTAGGATCTGTATTCAGAGAGATTCCGAGCGACATACTTACCTGTGAGCAACTGGGCCTGCCCAAGGTCATTTCCAAACTGGCCAGTCTGCCCAAGGGGATGGTGCTGGTCACCGGGCCCACCGGCAGTGGTAAGTCGACAACCCTTGCAGCAATCGTTGATGAGGTCAACAAGACTCGTTCCGATCATATTCTGACCGTTGAGGATCCCATAGAGTTTGTTCACAAGAGCCAGAAATGCATTGTGAATCATCGTGAGGTCGGGCTTCACACAAAGAGCTTTGGAGCAGCCCTTCGCGGGGCGCTTCGTGAAGACCCTGATATCATTCTAGTTGGCGAGATGCGTGACCTGGAGACCATTGCGCTTGCCATGGAAGCAGCTATGACAGGGCATCTCGTGTTCGGGACGCTCCATACCCTGAATGCCTCAAAGACGGTTGACAGGGTAATTGAGATTTTTCCGGCCGACCAGCAGGCCCAGGTGCGCTCCACCCTTGCCGATGCATTAAAGGCCGTGGTTTCCCAGAATCTCTTTAAGCGGGTCGATATCAAAGGACGCTGTGCAGCCCTTGAGATATTGATCTGTACACCCGCGGTTCGGAACCTGATCCGTGAAGGAAAGACCTACCAGATTCCGTCTGCCATGCAGACCGGAAAGAAATTCGGCATGCAGACCTTAGATGATGCCATCATGGAGTTCCTGCAAAAGGGGTGGATTTCACCCGAGTCCGCATACACGAATTGTATAGAAAAGAACAAGTTTGTCCAATTTTTAAAAAAACCGCCTAGTGATTTCACGGACGTGTGATTTTGAATGATGAATGATGAATGATGAATTACAACGGCTGAAGGTAACTTTTCAATAAGTCTGGGTAAATCGTATTCTGCGAGTATTCTCTGGATTCCCGACTTATTGAGAAATTGCGGCTGAAGTTAAACCAACCCCGGAATTTTAATAAAATTCATCACTCATCATTCATCATTCACGTAGTTTATGACTGACATTTCATTATCATTTATGACAAACGATACGGCTCCTTCGTGGGCCGTGTTGAATACCTTGATTCCGGACTCACGGCTTTGTATAACCATTTTCGGGTCCGGGAAGATGTCCGGTCGGTATGATCCTGCTGAAATCACCATGTATTGTGGTGAAACCGCTTTCAGGAATTGAGCGGAATTGGATGTCCCGCTTCCGTGATGGGGCGACAGGAGAACGTCTGCGTCAAGTTCCCTTTTTCGTTTAATCAGTATCTCTTCCGCCTCCCTTTCGATATCTCCCGGAAAAAGAAAGGAATAAGGGCCGCAGTCAAGCCTTAAAACAAGGCTTTGGTTGTTGCTGTCTGTGATTTCAGGCCGGTTGGAGTTATCCTCTCTATTGTTGTCGGCAAGGTGCAACGATGACACGCATTTAAGTTTTGTTTCCTCATCCCGGAATATAGTGGTCCCGGCCCTGGGCGTTTTTATTTTTATTCCCAGCCGATCCGCCAGTCTGATAAGTTTTTCAAACCCGGTACCCGGACTGATATCTCCGTTTATCCACAATGTTTCAGGTCTAAATCTCTTTAGTATAAAAAAAAGTCCATTGTAATGGTCTGAATTGGGATGACTTACGATCACGGAGTTCAGGCGGCTGATACGCTGTTTCCAGAGAAATGGTCCGATGACCCGGTCGCCTACATTGTACCGGCCCGAGCCTGCCGATCCCCCGTCGATCAGGATAGTCCGGCCGTGTGGCAGATTAAGTACTGCTGATGCGCCCTGGCCCACATCGAGAATTGTCACAGCGGTTGAGGAAGATTTATCTCTTGCAGCCTTTTGAATCACCGGCACGCTGATGATCGTGATAAGAGAGAGGATGGTAACGATTGATGCGGCCCGAGTTTTTTTCAGCAAGGCAAGGCTTGTCAGGAAGATGTAGTAGCAGACCACTTCCGGCGCTGTGGGAGTGGAGACCCAGATGGAACTGAAGGGAAGATCGGCAAGGAGTTCAGCAGCCTTGTCGGCGGCCAGAAGGCCCCAGCAGCCGATCTTTATCAGACATGCGGCGATTTGAGGAAATAGAGGGATCAAAGGAGATGCGAGAAGACCAATGATCAATGCCCAGAAACACAACAAGGGTTCCACAATCAGGGTGGAAACAGGACTGACAGGCGAAAACCTGTTGAAATTGTACATGAGAAGCGGCATGGTCCCGAGCATGGCGGCTATGGAAAGACAGATGGAGGCAAGCGCCCATTTTTTTATCCCGGCAAACTTTTGAAATTTATCGTTTTCCCCGTGCGAAAAGGGGCACAGAAGTCCCGAGATTGCGGGAACAATGAGGGCTATTGCGATTACCGCCGCAAAAGAGAGCTGGAATGAGACCGTGTACAGGACTGTCGGGTTCAGGGTGAGGATGATTAAGG
>JAIWHJ010000080.1:0-7049 GCA_048629695.1 Promethearchaeota archaeon | reverse complement strand
GTCGAGAAATGACCATGCTTCGGGGTAGTTCATAAGAAATGACGAATGATGAATTATGAGTGATGAATGACCGGCGCTCTATGTTCATGGTTCAGGAATGGACATGGAAAAATTCCGATCAAATAAACCCTTAACCTCTGAACCTTTGAACCTCTGAACCTTTGAACCCTGAACCTTTGCAACCTTTTAGGATGAAACCTGGAAGCAGTAAAATCAGGCAGAGAGTTGCGAACCAATGACCAAAGGTCACAAAAAAAGTTTCCTCTTCAAGCAGTGAAACCTGCTTGATGAGGAAATATGGTTCAAAAAGCGGGGAAATCTCCGACAGCCGGCCAAGAGGGTCCACAAAGCCGCTGATTCCGGTATTGGCTGCCCTGGCCAGGCTTGTCCTGGTTTCCACTGACCGGAACACCGCCATGGAAAAATGCTGCCACGGAGCCCCGGAGCGTCCGAACCAGGCATCATTTGTCAGATTCACCAAAAAATTTGCGCCGCCTGCCGCCTGCACCCGGACCAATTCCGGGAAAATGCTCTCATAACAGATTAATACCCCAATTTTTGCATTCCGGCAAGAAATTGGTTCTCTAAATGTACCCGGCGTAAAATCGCCTATGGTTTCCACAAGCGGTCCTGGAAGCGGGAGAATATTTTTTAAGGGAATGTATTCCCCGAACGGAACAAGATGCTGCTTGTCATATCTGCCTGTAACATCTCCGGTATCCGTAATCAGAAAGGCGCTGTTAAAATACCTTGTTGAGGCCGGATCAGGTGAAAATTCACGATGCGGCGCCCCTGTCAAAATAAATATCCCGTTCTTTTTTGCCAGGCGGTCGACCAACCCGGAAAAAAGGCGGCTCTCCATGGGATAGAAGGGCATGGCCGTCTCAGGCCACACCACCATGTCAATCTTCTGTTCTGAAATAGCGGATTCAGACAATCGCAGGTAACTTCGGACCGTATTTTTTTGAAGGCTTGGAACCCATTTTTGGTCCTGGTTAATGTTGCCCTGAATCACTGCAACGGTTATCGTATCCGCCGAGTTTACAACTTCGGCCATCTGGTTGTACCGCAGAAAGCTGTAGGAAAACGCTGCCCCTACCAGCAGGACGGCGGGAAGAATAAGTCTGGTTGTCGCTCCCTTTTTTTGAAACAGAAAAGAAAATATAGCGAAAATAATTCCATTTACAAGGACAATCAGGAAAGTAATCCCGTGATGGCCGACAAGATCGGCTGACTGGATAAGAATAGGGGAATTATACTGTGAATAGGCCAGATCCTGCCAGGGAAATCCGGAAAAAAGCCGGCTTCGCACAAAATCAAGGGCCACCCATAGAACAGGAGCCGCCCACAGCCCTGGAACCGTCCCTGCGGACCAGCTTAAGCCGGCGGAAAAGAGAGCCGTATAAAGACTCATGTAAAGAGAGAGCAAGAGAAGGGCGGGAATTGAAACCCACAAGGATAGATGACCGTACGTGCCCAGAACGATCAGGATCCAGGAAAGCAGCAGGGTGTAGTAAACCAGGCCCGTGACAAGACCCAGGCACGCGGCCCTTTTCTGCGTAACCTTGTTTGATGCCCATAGAAGCGGAATGAGCGCGACCCAGGCCAGTATTCCATTTCCCATAGGCCCGGGAGAGGAAAAAAAGAGGAGCAGTCCGGACAGAAGAGGTGCAAAAAACAACCTTAAAACCGATCCGGCCCTATTCAAGCAGTTCATCCTGTTAAGGCCCATCTTTAATTCGTACCACTTGAATTTTGATCGTTGATCCGGGATTTTTCTATGGATTTATGGATTTTGACTGAAATGATTCGCCGCCTGGTCGCTGAAATAACCTCAAAAGTGAGCGGAGCAAGTTTTACCGTGGTTCCGGTTTCAGGGAGACGTCCGAGCTGATGAATGATCAATCCTCCCACGGATTCATAGGGACCTTCAGGTAATGTTAGGTCAAAATATGATTCCACATCCTCAATATTGACCTTGGCCGCTATCATCAGGGTATTGGAGTCAATCTCGTCCCAGTGAGATTCCGGCTTGTCGTATTCGTCGTCTATTTCACCGACTATTTCTTCCAGGACATCTTCAAGCGTCACCAGGCCGCGCACCCCGCCGAATTCATCCGTGACAATGGCGAGGTGAAACTGTTTGGCCTGAAACCCCTTTAACAGATTAAGAATTTTTTGAGTCTCAAGGGCAAAATAGGCCGGAGCGGCCATCTTTCCGGCCTGAGGCGGAACTGAATCTTTAGCAAAATAGGCAAGCAGATCCTTGGCGTGAATGACACCAATGATGTTGTCGGGAAACTTTGAATATATCGGAATACGCGTAAAACCTTTCTCTGTGATCAGACGCATGATGTCCGCGGCAGAGGCGGTGTCCGGAGCGCAAACCATTTCCGTGCGGGGCGTCATAATTTCTCGCGCAAGTGTATCTCTCAGATCAAAAATGTTACTGATCATTCGGCCTTCATGGCTTGTGATCAGTCCGGATTCCTCTCCCTCGTCGACCAGGACCTGGATTTCCTGTTCAAGGTCTTCGTGTGTGTCAGGGGAACCGGGAACACCTATAAACTCAAAAAAGCGCTTAATAAGTGAAGATTCTTTTGATTCAGGATGGGGATTGTTGTCCATTGAATTTGATGGCGTCGTAAAAAAAGTCCCATCTATCGCGTTGTAACAATTTTTCGAGCCTTTCCGGCCCGTTCACTATAAAACAGGACAGACTTGGCAAAAGCGCCTGAAAGCCCGATATTTCAGACCATAAACATAATTCATGGCTAAGAGAAAATATGTTTATTGTCAAGAAAAAATTGACGTCCTTCCCCAAAATCGGGTATAACTCGCGGCTCAATTTGATAGGAATATGAGCGCTACAGTGTTATAGTTTTAATCTTGATTTTGTATGTTTGCGTACTTTTTTTGTATGATAATACCAGTTAGTAGTTTTTTTAAAACTACTTTTTTCATTCCCAAGCTCTGCGTGGGAACGAGTGAAAACCCTGAACTCTAAATCCATGAACCTCTGAACCCCTGAACCCTGAACCTCTAACCCCATGAACGGTTACAAATGAACATGCTCAGAGAAAGAATTCTTATAGCCAACAGGGGCGAAATCGCTATAAGGATCATGGATGCGTGCAAGGCCCTGGGGCTTGAGTATATTGTAGTCTACACCCCTGAGGACGAGAGTTCGGAACACGTCCGGCGAAACATTGACACCAAAAGCAACCGGAAACGGGCATGGCGCATCTCAAGTTACAATGATCCGAATGATATTCTCTCTGTGGCGGATCACACCAACTGCACCGCAATTCATCCTGGTTACGGCTTTTTTTCCGAGGATTTTCGTTTTGCCAGGCGTGTGTCAATCCGGAACAGACCCTTGAAGTTCGTGGGACCTAAGTGGGAAGTGATAAAAGACCTTGGCGATAAGATCAACACAAAAAAGGTAGCCAACCAACTGGGCATACCTACGATTCCCGGAACCGACGGCCCAATCTATAATGAAATTGAGGCGGAGGAGATTGCCTCAAGACTGTTTGATCTTCAGCTTGATCAGAACATTATAATGCCTTCGGTCCTGATTAAGGCTGCAGCCGGCGGCGGCGGAATGGGCATTGAGGAGGTCTATGAAATCGAGCAGTTCCGACGGGTCTACAGAAAGGTAAAAAATTACGCAAAGCGTCAGTTCGGCGATGAAGGCGTGCTGATTGAACAATGCCTGAGAGACTACAACCATCTGGAAGTGCAACTGGTCTGCAGTCGCTACGGGGAGCGGATCCACTTTGGCACCAGGAACTGCACTATACAGAGCACAGGCCGCCAGAAACGGCTGGAAGCAGCGCCGGGCTTTGATAATTACTGTTTTTCCTATGACTTTAATTCCTCTAAGGTGCTCGAAAAAATCGTGGAATATTCCTTGGAGCTCGCGGCTCACGTGAAGTACGACAATGTTGGGACATGGGAATGGATAGTCAGCAAAACCGGGGATCCGTACCTGTTGGAAGTAAACACCAGGATCCAGGTCGAAAACGATGTGTCTGCCCGAATAAGCTATTTAAGGGGAAAGCACCCGAACCTTATCAAAGAGCAGATCCGCCTCGCTTTGGGAGATCGGATCGGATATGAGCAGAAAGATATCATCTTCAGGGGGTCAAGCATTGAGTTCCGGATCATAGCCGAAGATGCATACCGCGGTTTTTCTCCCTGGATCGGCGCTATCTCGGAATTTCAGTTTCCTGAGCACGACTGGGCCGCTGTTTACACCCATGTTCCGATGGATCGGCCTTACGTGATTCCAAGTGAATATGATCCCAACCTGGCTCTTGCCGTTGTATGGGGCGATTCCATGGAGGAGACCAAAACACGGGGACGAAAATTTTTAAACGAAATCGTGATTAAGGGTAAAAATGCTGCAAATGATCCTATTCTTACGAACATACCCTACCTTAATAAAAATATTGATCGACTGCTCACTTTCTGAATGGAGAGGCAAATGTTCACCATGTGTAAAAAAAGCTTAAAAGCACTCTGTTCCCAAGCGTTTATAATGGTGAAAATCTAAACAAATGGAAGATTTAAGGAAACGTCTTCTCAAGATTGAAGACCGGATAAAATACCTTGTACAGATCAAGGAAGGCAATCAACGGGGCAATCTCTCCGGCATTGAGGAAAAATACCACCATCTTACAAATTTTTATTACGATTTTTCCCAGGATGACATAGGCAGAGAAATCCTGGATATTGAAGAGTCTCTCGCCTTTCTTGAAGAACTATACCAGGAAAACCTGACATCCATGGAAAGGGTGCGCATTGTTCGCAGTCCATTGCGGTTCAGCCTTAAAGATATTCTTGAAAACGTTTATGAAGATTACACTGAACTCGGCGGTGAGGATGAGGCCAACATCGACCCCGCAATGGTTGCAGCCAAGGCAAATATCTTAAGAAAGGTGAAGGACAAGACATTTACCCGACAGGTAATGGTGATCGGCCAGGAAAAGGGCCACGGAGAAGAATATCGTAACGGCGGGTCCGTAAAACCATGGGGCAATGAAAAGGCATTAAGATTCATGCTGGTTGCCCAGACCGAAGGGATTCCAATTCATTTTTACATCTTTACGCCGGGTTCGTTTCCGGTTGAGGAGTATCCGGGAGCGGCACAGCAGATCGCTAGAAATCTTTATGTTTTGTCAAAACTCAGGGTTCCGACCGTTTCCGTCATCTCCGAGGGCGGATCCGGGGGGGCCGAGGCTATTGGACTTACCGATATCAGGCTCATGTTCTCCCATGGATACTATTCCGTAATCTCTCCGGAAGGCGCGGCTGCAATTGAGGGTAAGATCAGAGAAGGTAAAAAAGCGCCTGGTGAACTAATTGAAGTCTGCGCCCAACGACTCCGTATCACATCCGCAGACAACCTGGAACTGGGCACGATTGACCGGATTATAGAGGAACCGCGACTTGGCGCCCGCAGGGATGATTTCAGTTTTTTCAGGAGGTTGAGGTTTGAAGTCATCCGCGCAACGGACGAAGTCGTTTTAGGGGCAAAGAGAAAAAGTCTCCGGGCCTTCAGGGCCCACGCGGTGAAAATCAACAAGGCTAAAGGCGCGGACCTGGATCACCACGTGGATATCTCCTGGGACTTAAATCATGATGAGATAAAACGTCTCGTGCGCCTGCGCGCTAAAAAATATCGAAACATGGCATCAGAGGCTTATGGCGGGAAACCTTCCGCCATGACGGCCTTCTGCCGGAAGACAATAAACCGGATGGCCAGAGTCTTTTACGGTTTTCATTTTGATCTGATCAAAAGGCAGAAACAGGTTGAACAGGTATGCAAAGATGTTTCAGGGGAAGGATCCATGTTGTGGAAACGGATTATATCTCCGTTTCACTCAGCATATAACTTCATCTCCAAAAAATCAAAAGAGAAAACTATAAAATTCGCAACCACGGCGGAACTCCCGGTTCCCGGCTCAAAAATCGTATACGGAGATACTTACACCAGCCCCCTGGCCAATGAAGACAAGACAATAACCTGTCCGAATGCGGCGAAAAACGGCTGCAAAGACCTATGGCTGCCGGACCTGTACGGTGAATTTTGCGGGGTATGTGAAAACTGCGGCCACCATTTTCCCATGGAATATGAGTGGTATTTAAAACATTTATTTGACTGTCATACCATTCGGGAATTCAATGCTAAAATTTCGTCACAAAATCCTCTTTCTTATGAGGGACTTAGCGATCGTCTAAAGGCGGCGGCGGGTAAGAGCGGCAGAAAGAGCGGGATTATCACCTTTTTCGCCGACTTGATGGGCGTAAATCTCGTCGTGGCCATACTCTACAACGATTTTCGAAACGGCACCGTGGGCGCGGCCGAAGGGGAAAAATTTGCCCTGGCCTGTGAGGTTGCCAAACTACAGAGAAAACCCCTGCTCTTCTATGTACATACGACAGCCGGCATTCGCATCCAGGAGGGAACGATCGGTGTCGTGCAGATGCCCAAATGCACCTTGTCTGTTCGGGAATATATTGATTCCGGCGGGCTATACATTGTTGTATACGATAACAATTCCTATGCCGGCCCGGTGGCGAGTTTCCTGGGCTGTTCGCCTTACCAGTTCGCCATTCGTTCAAGCAGGATAGGTTTTGCCGGTCAGAGAGTGATCAGGGAGACCACGGGCCAAGACATCCCGCCGGATTATCACAGCGCCAGAAACGCGTTAAAGCGCGGCCATATCCAGGGCATCTGGGATCGTCGTGAACTCCGCGCTAATCTTTACCGTTCCCTGCTTACAATGGGAGGACGGAAGCTCTATTACAGGTAGCTCAGGGTTCAGAGGGCAGGTTTTAGTTTAAGGAAATTGCGAAGCTATCAACCTTGATATATCGGAAAAACAAAGTTTCTGTCTATTTGTTAGAAATTATCAGTTTGTAATAATGGTTCGTAGCTGTTTAGTGCCTTAGTGGTAATTTTCTTGTTTTTTGTGGCAGAAAAACTCCGCGCTCATATGTGACGCCTGCGGTGCCCCATGTTTTAAGGCACTTATCCA
>JAIWHJ010000079.1:0-7053 GCA_048629695.1 Promethearchaeota archaeon | reverse complement strand
AAAACATCGGCAGTTTGAAGGTAAGTTCCCAACTCGCTATTGCTATCGGCCCGGTAGCGCAGTGCTTCAACCATGAGGGTTGCGGCCCGGGTCTCCGCCTGCAACATAGAGCCGAAATAGCTTTCCAGTAAATGGTAATATACCAATCGGTCTCCGCCTGCATTGACCTTAAGGGCTAACTTCTTTGCCATAGCGCGGAAAACGCTATCGCTAGCGGACCCCTCGCCGGTGAGACCGTCGTGGATATGCACGAGTTGATTCAAAATGTCAATTTCAGAAGACACGAGAATGGCCGAAGCTTGCTTATCAAGAGTGTCTTTATCAGTAACCCAGGAGTCGGTCGTCTTATCATACAAGCTCAGGTAGTTAACCCATGCTGTGTGAATGTTGCCGACATAAGGGTTAAGAGTGGCTAACAGAATCTTAGTCTGGGTCTCAGCGGTGTCTAGCTTGAGCTCTATTACAAGTTCCGCGAGTATGTCGACAATATTCGCAAGTTCAATCTCAATATCGACCAAGGTATTTTCTATCTTGCCGAGATCGTCAAGAATTTCCACCTCAGGATCCGGGCCGCCTTTGAAGATCAGGGACATGATAATGCCTGTAACGTTATCAGCTATAAGATCACCGAAAGGCACGCCAGCGCCATCGAGCAGCGCAGCCATAGCGGCCGACGCGCCCGCGGAGGCGAGATTTTCAGTCTTGCTATTGATCTTTGCAGAGCCCCTTCGGCCCTTATAAGATCAATGCCTTCCTTTTTTTGCTGTGCTTCGGCAATACGTTTTTCAGCTCTTTCTTTTGCGCGCATTGCACGTTTTACATCAATCTCTTTTCCGGCTTCTGCCGATTCAGCCAGAAAAGTGATTTTATTGTCGGAGACCTCGCAGAATCCTCCGTTAACCATCAGATTCTCTTCCTTGCCTCCCTGTTTATACGTCAGCACTCCGGTCTTTATGGTACTCAAGAATGCGGCATGGTTGGCAAGCACTCCGAATTCACCGAGATAACCCGGGGCCATCACGATATCAACGTCCTCGCTTACCACGGCGCCGGTCGGAGTGACCACTTCCAGTCTTATTGTCTCAGCCATTGGTGTTCCTCCGCCTGACTATTTCTTAGCCGCATTCTCAATTGCCTCTTCAATATTACCACACATGTAGAACGCGCCCTCGGGCAGTTCATCATGTTTACCGTCAAGAATCTCTCCAAAGCCTCTTACCGTGTCTTCACACTTGCAGTATTTGCCTGGTTTACCGGTAAATACCTCAGCTACATGGAAAGGCTGGGACAGGAATCTCTGTACCTTCCTGGCGCGGGTAACCGTGACCTGATCCTCTTCGGAAAGCTCGTCCATACCAAGAATTGCGATGATATCCTGCAGGTCTTTGTACTTCTGCAGTGTAGTCTGTACGAGACGGGCAACCCTGTAATGCTCCTCTCCCACTACAACAGGGTCAAGGATTCGAGAGGTCGAATCAAGGGGATCAACGGCAGGGTATATTCCAAGCTCTGTAATCTGGCGGGAAAGAACAACCGTACCGTCAAGATGGGCAAATGTTGTCGCAGGCGCCGGGTCGGTCAAGTCATCCGCAGGTACATATACGCACTGTACAGCAGTGATCGATCCCTTTGTTGTGGATGTAATCCTTTCCTGCAACGCGCCAAGGTCGGTACCCAATGTCGGCTGATAACCAACAGCAGACGGGATACGACCGAGAAGCGCGGAAACCTCGGAACCGGCCTGGGTAAAACGGAATATATTATCAATGAATAAAAGCACGTCCTGGCCTTCTTCATCCCTGAAATACTCAGCAGCGCTCAAACCCGTCAGTCCGACACGGGCACGTGCTCCCGGAGGCTCGGTCATCTGTCCGTAAACCAGAGCCGCCTTTGGAAGAACGCCGGATTCCTTCATTTCCATGTAAAGGTCGTTACCCTCGCGTGTGCGCTCGCCGACGCCGCAGAAGACCGAGATGCCGCCATGCTGCATGGCGATGTTGTTGACCATCTCCATCATGACAACGGTTTTACCGCAACCGGCGCCGCCGAACAGCCCCATTTTGCCGCCGCGTGGAAACGGTACCAGAAGATCGATGACCTTGATACCGGTTTCAAGTACGTGAACCTCTGTATCCTGTTCCGTGAACGCGGGCGCCAGTTTATGAATCGGGCGGAACTCTTTCGAGTCAATCGGTCCCTTGCCGTCAACCGGGCGGCCGACAACGTTCATGATCCGGCCCAGGGCTCCCGGGCCGACCGGCAGCATAATCGGACTTCCGGTATCTTTTCCTTCCTGACCGCGGACAAGACCATCGGTCTGATCCATGGCAACACAACGGCATACATTATCACCGAGATGCTGGGCCACTTCGACTACCAGATTGTCTGCCACATCGCTGATACCGGGGTTTGAAAGCAATACGGAGTTCATAATTGCCGGCAGTTCACCCGGTTTAAACTCCAAGTCCACTACCGGCCCAATAACCTGAACTATCTTACCAATTGTTCCTGATGTTTGTTGTGCACTCATTTGGCAACAAGCCTCCTCAGCATCAAAAAATTACATTTTTTATTGATCAGGCACAACCGGTTTTTGATGCTGATCCGGCTTTGGCCCGAATATTATTTCAACTATCCTTTAAGGGCCTCAGCGCCGCCGACAATATCCATCAGATCGGCGGTAATGGCTGACTGCCGGGCCTTATTATAAACAAGAGTCAGATCTTTGACCATGTCGGTGCATGCAGTTGTCGCATTATCCATTGCCGTCATACGCGCAGCCTGCTCACTTGCTCCAGCCTCAAGCATTGCGTGGTATACCTTAACATTAAGATACAGCGGCAGTAATACCTCCATGATCTCATTGGGTGTCGGCTCATAGATGTAGTCATGTCCTGCAGCGCCTTCAGCAGCCTCCTGCTCCTCTTCAGCCACAGGCTGAATCGGCAGCAGAGATTCGGATACCGGTTTCTGAACACCGACACTTACAAAACTTCCGTAAATGATCCGAACCTCGTCAGACTCGCCTGCCAGGAAATTCGTGGCAACCTCTTGAGCGATTTGCCGGGCATTGAACATCTGGAAAGCACCCATGATGTCTAGGTAGGATTCTCTAACCAACCCGGTTTTCTTGAAATACCGTGCGCCTTTTTTCCCGCAGCATACCAGCGTGACCTTTTTACCTTCGCCTTCAAGCTTGGCAATTAATTTTTCGGTCATCTTGCATACGTTGGAGTTAAAACTTCCGCACAGCCCTCTGTCCGAAGTAATTATTAGAAGATCAACAGTCTGAATATCCGGCCTCGCAGCCATGAGAGGAAACTGTTCGGGATCCATGCCGCCGGACATATTGGACATGGCGTCACCGAATTTCCCTGTGTATGGACGAAAATCTTCCATCCTCTGCTGGGCGCCCCGCAGTTTGGCCGAGGCTACCATATTCATGGCCTTTGTGATCTGCTTGGTCTTCCCGATACCAACAATTTTCATTTTAACATCTTTCAGACTTGCCATGTCGTACTATGCTCCCTCTTTATTATAGACCCTTGCTTCCCTTGAAATTGTTGGTAAACTCGGTCAGGGTTTTTTGTATCTTTGCGTCCAGAGCATCGTCGATTGCCTCTTTTTCCTTCAGGGTATCGAAAATGTCCGGTGCATTCGCCGCAACATAGGTATACAGCTCTTTCTCATATTCGCCAAGTGTATTCACCGGCAATTCATCGAGAAATCCTTTGGTCCCGGCATAGATAATTGTGACCTGTTTTTCCATAGGCAGCGGCAGGTACTGCGGCTGCTTCAGGATCTCGACAAGACGTTCGCCGCGTGTGAGCTGGGCCTGCGTTGCTGCATCAAGGTCGGAACCAAACCCTGCAAAGGCTGCCAGTTCGCGATATTGCGCAAGGTCAAGACGCAGAGTGCCCGCAACCTGCTTCATTGCCTTTACCTGGGCTGCGCCGCCGACCCTGGATACTGAAAGACCTACGTTGATTGCCGGCCGAACGCCTGCAAAAAAGAGATTAGGCTCCAGGAAAACCTGGCCGTCGGTAATGGAAATAACGTTAGTGGGGATATAGGCGGAGACGTCACCGGCCTGGGTCTCAATAATCGGTAACGCGGTAAGAGAACCGGCGCCAAGTTCATCATTTACCTTGGATGAACGTTCGAGAAGCCGCGAATGGTTGAAAAAAATGTCGCCGGGGAATGCCTCACGTCCCGGCGGACGCCTGAGCAGAAGTGAAAGCTCCCTGTATGCAGTGGCCTGCTTGGAAAGGTCATCATATATGATAAGGGCGTGCTGTCCGTTATCCCTGTAATACTCGCCGATTGCGCATCCGACAAAAGCGGCTACGTACTGGAGAGGCGCTGGATCTGAGGCACAGGCTGCGACAACCGTGGTATAATCCATGGCCCCGTTTTTACGAAGCGCCTCGACAACCAGGGCAACACTTGACTTTTTCTGGCCGATTGCAACGTAGACGCAGTGCACGTCAGTTTCCTTCTGTGCAATAATGGCATCAACACAGACTGCGGTCTTTCCGATCTGGCGGTCACCGATGATCAATTCACGCTGGCCCCTGCCCACAGGTGTCATAGCGTCAATAGCCTTGGCGCCTGTATAGCATGGTTCATGCACACCCTTTCTGGCGATAACGCCGGGCGCCAGAACCTCGACCTTTGAAGTAAGCTTGGCATTAAGAGGCCCCAGACCGTCGATCGGATCACCAACGCCGTTTACAACACGGCCTTCCAATTCAGGCCCGACCGGGACTTCAGCGATCTTGCCGGTCCTTTTTACGGTGTCGCCTTCCTTGATTTCCTTAACCTCGCCAAGTACCGCACAACCCACGTTGTCCGCTTCCAGGTTCAGGGCAAGGCCTAAGATGCCGCTCGGGAACTCGAGAAGCTCCATGGCCATACAGTTTTCAACTCCGTGGATACGTGCTATACCGTCACCTACGGAGATTACGGTACCGGTCTCGCTCAAGTCTACCTTGCTTTCGTAGTCCTTGATCTGTCCTTTGATTATTTGACTGATCTCTTCGGCTTTTATTTGCATTTTATCTATTCACTCCCCTTTATTGATTCTTTAAGGCTCGCAAGCTGCGACTTAATACTTCCGTCCAGCACCAAATCGCCTACCTTGGCTATTACCCCGCCAATGATAGACGGATCAACCCGGGTCGTGACGATTACCTTTTTCCCGGCTACTTTTTCCAGTTTGTCCTGGATTTTGTTCTTTAATTTATCCGACAACACGGATGCCGTTATCACTGAGCCACGGCATATACCCTGTTCCTCGTCAACCATGATCTGAAACACTTCCGCGATGTCTGGAAGGACATCCGCTCTTCTTTTATGTACCAGAAGATTTAAAAAATTTCCCATTGGACCGGACGTTTTTATCGACTTGACAATACCCTCCATACACTTGCACCTGACATCCAACGGGTACATCGGATTCGTCAAAGCGTCCACGACTTCAGGATTACTCTTAAACAGCGCTGACATCTCGTTCAACACCTGGGCGTAATCCTCATACGCATTTTCTTCCTTACCCACCATAAAAAGGGCCTTGGCGTATCTTTTTGCCAGAATAGTATTTCTCACCGTCAACCTCCTACCTTGGCAAGGCAATTTTCAATCAGTCTGTTCTGGTCTTTTGCCTTGAGACTTTTTTTGACCAGTTCTTCTGCAATTTCTACGGCCTTATCCGCCATTTCAATACGCAGACTCTTCCGGGCCTCAATTGTTGCATTATGTACCGCGGATTCAGCCTTGCGCTTGATATCCACCGCCATACGTTCGGCATCCGCCACAATCTGTTCTCTCTCCTTTTCACCTTGGGCTACGGCTGCATCGATGATGTTCTTTACTTCCGCATCGATCTTGGAGAGCTTGGTTTCATATTCGGAATACATCTTTTGAGCTTTGACTTTTTCGGCTTCCAGATCATCCTTTCTGGCTGCTATACCTTCACGCCGGCTGTTCAGCCCGGCGGCAATGGGCTTGGAAGCAAATACTACTAAAATGATTATCAGGGCTGCGAAGTTTGTGCACCGCCACAGAAGGTCCTTCAGCTTTGCAGATGTCAGGCTGCTATGGTGTTCATCATGGCCGCCGCCATGGGCATCATCGCCATGAGCAACATCACCGTGTCCGCCGGCCGCATGTTCAACCGCCGCATCAGGTGAATCATGTCCGGCATCAGCTCCGGATGAGGCATAAACCATGCCGACCATTGCAAACAGACACAGAACAGTCAACGCGACAATGCTGACTTTTGACCAGTTTGTTTTCCTATTCATTTTAGACCGCCCTCCCCATTACTTTACCAGCTATCTCATTGGCAAAATTATTGACCTGCCCTGACAGAATCTTTTGAGCGTCGGAAAACTCCGATTCGATCTGGGCAAGTTGTTCCGCTTTTGCCTCCTCAGCCTTTTTACGTATCTTATCAACAGTCTCCTGCCCGGCTGCCTGCGCGGCGCTGCGAACGGATTCTATCTCGCCCTTGGCCTTACGCCTTGCATCATTCATTTTTTTGTCAAACTCGGCCAGCCGTGCCTGAGCATTTTTTTCAAAATTTGCAACATCCTGTTCAAGATCAGCGAAATATTTCCCCCTTTTTTCCAGAATTCCGCGGATAGGTTTGTACAGGACCGCGTTTAATACCACGATAAGAAAAAAAATGTTAACAATTTGAATCGGCAGGGTAATATCAAGATCTATCATTTCTTTTGCTCCCGTTTTGATGCTGATACTTTGACAAAAATTTTAAAGAGAAATTATTGCCCCAAAAAATCCATCAACTCATCTACTCCATTATGTCAAGAGTGTCAACAAATTTATACAAAATTTAAGGTTCAAGGGGTTCAGGGTTCGGGGTTCAGGGTTCAGAGGTTCAGGGTTCAGAAGTTCAGGGGTTGAGAGGCTTTATGATGCTTGCCATGCCATTTTTACACATAGCGCTCGGCAAAAAATAAATTGTACTTCTTGGCATCTTCATTATGTGAAACGGAAGTGGAACTTTAGTGCCGCCTTTTGAGGGATGCA
>JAIWHJ010000078.1:0-7053 GCA_048629695.1 Promethearchaeota archaeon | reverse complement strand
TGGCCGTATCCGCGGATCTCCTCCCTGGCCCAGGGCCTCGGCTGCTGCTATACGTTGTTCAACCGGGACACGGGAAGCGCCTTTAAGGGTAAAAATCTCCATTACCATATCCCGGGCCTTGTCCCAGCCAAGCCTGGCAGGCGGCTGGTACTTATAGGCATTCAGGATACGAAGTAACCTGCCAAGAATGCCCACGACCCGGGCCAGGGATGCCAGGTCAGAGGTTTTTGCCGTTCCAAGGACATTTTCAACCAGAAGATCAAGCCGATACCGTCCGGTCCATGCCAGGCATCCGGCCAGATGATCCAGCACTTCAAACCATTGCTGCTCGCCAAGGTGCGGTTTGACTATCTTCCACCATTTATTATCACTGCGGTCGATCAGGGCTTTGGCTGCGTAATGTTCCTGAAAATTCAAGTGCCAGAATCTGAGCCGGCCTGTGCCGTATTTTTCAACAATGCCGCTATAGAGCATCTCCTCTTCAAGAAAACGCCTGCCCTTTCGCTGCACACGCTCTTCTCCCTTAACGTCCAGGATATCGTCAAAAGGTTTTGTAAGCTGATCAGCAGCCCATGCCAGATCAACAATCACCTGTTTTCCGTCCGCATGATCAGTCATGGCCATGGCAAGAGCTTTGAAGCATTCCTCGGCAAACTCGCTTGTATACCCCTTTTCCTTCCGAATTTCCTCCCTGGCATTAAGAAGCCACTTCAGCACCGCGGCAAGCAGGTCCGGCTTCCCCTCCGGCAGCCTTCTCTCATTCCAGTGGACCACGCAGAGACATGTGAGCATTACCGGATTACGAGCCAGTTTCCGGATGGGCGTTGAATCTATGACGGCTGAATGAAGTTCCGGTAGATATTTGGAACGTTCTCTTTCGTCATCGTCCGGATAAAGCCCTTTGCCCCAACGGACAAGGAACTCCTCTATCTCCTTTTTTCCGAATGCGTCAATATGGGCTGTGGCAATTTGCTCGGAATTTGCCACATCTTGATAGCCAAAAGGACGCGATGTCAATACGATCAGATTATCTCCCCAGTGTTCCATCACTCCATTAACCACCTGAACGAGTTTGCGGCGCAGGTTCGGGTCAGCCACTTCATCAAGTCCATCCAGCAGCAGGGCGCATTGACCCCTTTCCAATCGAGTTTGAAGGATCTGAGAGGTCTCGTTCGCGTACAAGGACTCCATGGCCTGGATGAGTTTACGGTAGGATGCGCCAACCGCTACTTCGGAGGATCCGCGATTCATTTCCTCTGCGATTGCTGCAAGCCTTAAAAAAATCGGAATCAGGGCCGGTTTTTCCAGGGACAATCCCAGGTGTTTCTTCCGGCCGTCACTGGTTTCACCCAGAGCATCCTTTGCCAGCACGCAGGCAATGAGTTTCAAAAAAGTGGTCTTTCCGCCACCGGGATCACCCACGATCAGGAGCCGTCTCTGCTCTGAAAGCAGGCCGATAAGCGGAGTCCTCTCTCCGGCGCCGTGTTTGCCCAAGCCAGGCTCATCCGGCATACCGGTTCGTGTTCCCGGATGATGTGTGGTAAGCGGCGTATAGATTTTTTCAATTGGAAAATGAATCGCATCTTTTCCAGCGCCGGCCTGTGAAGAGATCCCCTGGATATCGATCCGCCTTGTGTCATTCTCCACAGATTTCAGGTATTCCCTTAACAGTTTTTCCTCATCTTCCGCCTTGAGTTTGGCGGGACCACCCTGCATATGGAAGGATGACTTTTCTATTTTGTCAGTGAGTCGATTCAGTAACTCCTTGATCTCCCCTATCTCACCAGTAAAAACGTCTGTTTGTTCGTCATTCTTCCGAAGAAGCGTCTTAACTGCATTATCCACTGTTTTGGGGAGGGCGGCATGATCAGGATCATCTATGAGAGCGGCAAATCTATTCAACTCATTTGTAATTGCTTTAGAAAATTTGTCCTGCCTTTCCAGCTCTTTGATTATTTCGCTTAGCGCAATGTCCTGACCTTCAATTCCTTGCGAGATCCGGGACAAAGCAGAATGTAATTTTTCAGCTTCGATTTCGGCTGCTTCACCGTCAAGAGTCCCATAGATGACCTGCTCCAACAACGCCGATCCAATAGGCAGGGATTTGACCAGACCTCTGGACAGGTTTTTTATGAAATTTCTAGTGATGATTGGATCATTTTGGTTACTCATAGGGTTTATTCCGGGGTTGGTTTTAGAATACATGATTTCCAGAGCGTAAGTTTCATGCGTTTGCCCTGCTGTTTCCGTTCCTGTGCCTGCCCTGTCTTTGTTTGATTTCCACCTGTGATTTTATGTAATGGACTGCTTTATATCCTAAAAGATCGCTTACGTCCTGAGACAGTTCCTTGCCCGGCCTGACTGTTATTTCTTTCGGGGCCTCGATGTCCACTTCCCCTTTGTTTGCAAAATGGAGTGTGAGCGAGATCGGGCACGTGCCGTAGTGCCGGCTCATGAGCGTTCTCAAGTCCTCGATTTTTTTCTGGTTGACCTTTTCCGACAAGAGCATGATCCTGGCGTTTGAAATGTATTTTTCCGTTGCCCCGGCAAGTGTGTCCACTGAATCAGCAATAATTTTAGCGCCCCGTTCATCCTTTTTGACTACGCCCTGGACAATAAGGGGAGCGCTGTTATCAAAGAGCAGTTCCGAACACTGGGCAAATGTCTCCGGGAAGACCACGACCTCCACAACGCCGCCGGATATGTCCTCAAGCGTTATAAAACCCATTCGTTCGTCCCGTTTGCTTTTATGCTCCTTTAAGGTCCTTACGAGTCCGCCGATCCGGACCGGGCATCCATCTCTGCAGCCGGCCAGTCGGGCTGCAGTGACGTCGGCCACGGCCTTGATTTCATCCCGGTAATCGTCAAGCGGATGGCCGGTAATATAGAAACCGACCGTCTCTTTTTCAAACTCGAGTCTTTCCTTGTCGGTCCATTCCGGGATGTCCGGCAGGTCAATAGTCGCTGACTTTAAAGTATCCGCCTCGGGCATTACGGAAAAAAGCGAGATCTGGCCGCTCTGCCTGTCCCTCTGGGCTGCATGGGCCTGTTTCATGGCCTGATCCAGGATTGCAAACAACTGGGAACGCCGGGCCTTTATTAAATCAAAGGCACCTGCCTTGACCAGGCTTTCTATCACTCGTTTGTTCACACGTCTTGAGTCCACTCTGGCACAAAAATCTTCAAGTGATGTGTAAGGCCCATCCTTTTTTCTTTCTTCCATTATAGAATCAAGCGCGGCGCCACCCACGTTTTTTACGGCAGAGAGCCCGAAACGGATCCTGTTGTTTATAACCGTGAAATCATGGTCGCTTTCATTAATATCCGGCGGCAGCACATCGATATCATGATCCTTGCATTCGTTGATGTATAAGACCACCTTGTCCGTGTTGTTGACATCGCACGAGAGGAGAGCCGCCATGAACTGGGCCGGGTAATGTGCCTTGAGATAGGCGGTCTGGTAGGATATCAGGGCATATGCGGCGCTGTGCGATTTGTTGAACCCATATCCTGCAAATTTGGCCATGAGATCAAAGATCTTTTCAGCCTTATCAAGCGGGACATTGTTTGTTTTGGCGCCACGCATGAATTTTTCCCTTTCTTTTTCCATGACCTCCAGAATTTTCTTGCCCATGGCGCGGCGCAGGATATCGGCATCACCGAGGGAATAACCGGCCAGGACATTGGCTATCTTCATGACCTGTTCCTGGTATACAATTACCCCGTAGGTCTCCTCAAGTATCGGTTTGAGCTGGGGAAGGAGATAGGATGCCTTTTTTTTGCCGTGTTTCGTGTTCACAAAGTCGTCAATCATTCCGCTTTCCAGTGGACCCGGCCGATAGAGGGCCACAAGGGCGATGAGATCCGTGAACAGTTCGGGTTTCATGCTGATCAGAAGCGAGCGCATTCCGGAACTTTCAAGCTGGAACACGCCCAGGGTGCCGCCCTTGCAGAGCAGGTTAAACGTCTTTGTGTCATCCAGAGGGATCTTGCTGATATCAAGCCCGGTCTTTGTGTCCGCATTTGCCAGTTTCACGGTTTTGTCAATAACGGTCAGGGTCTTTAATCCCAGGAAGTCGAACTTGATAAGCCCGGTCTTTTCCGTGAACTTCATGTCATACTGCGTGAGCACCTCGCCCTTGGGCCCCTTGCACAATGGCAAGTATTCAACCATGGGTTCAGGCGAGATAACAACACCGGCCGCATGGGTCGAGGTATGGCGGGGCAGTCCCTCAAGTACCCGGGCGATTGACAGCAGTTCATCAATCCGGGGGTCGCGTTTTGCAGCCTCTTTAAGTCGCGGTTCCTGTTCCAGGGCCTCTTTTAAGGTGATCTTGAGCTGGTCGGGAACCAGTTTTGCAATCCGGTCCACGTCCCCGTACGGAATGGCAAGGGCCCTTCCAACATCCCTCAATACCCCGCGGGCCTTCATGGAACCAAAGGTGACGATCTGGGCGACATGCTCCGCGCCGCCGTATTTATCCTGCACGTAATCCAATACCTCGCCGCGCCGGTTCTGGCAGAAGTCGATGTCAAAATCCGGCATTGAGAGCCTTTCCACGTTTAAGAAACGTTCAAAGATCAGTCCGTAGGGAATCGGGTCAATGTCCGTGATCCTGGTGCAGTATGCGGCAAGGCTTCCGGCCCCGGACCCACGGCCCGGCCCGACCGGGATGCCCTGGTTTTTGGCATGGTTTATGAAATCAGCCACGATCAGAAAGTAGCCGGCAAAGCCTTTTGCCTTGATGATCTCAAGTTCCATCTCAAGCCGGGACCGGTATATTTTTTCCTTGTCAGGGTCAAGTTCACCCCTTTCGCGCATTTCTCCAAGCCGTTCTTCAAGACCTGTCCTGGCCGCAGTGTCGAACATGGATTCAAGGGTCTCATTTTCAACCGTTGGAAAGAGCGGAAAATAGTTCTTGCCGAATTTAAGCTCGAGATTGCACCTTTCGGCAATTTCCACGGTTGCGCGGATCGCCTCGGGTGAATGGGCAAATGACTCTCTCATCTCGTCAGGGGATTTGAAATATAGCTGGTCCGTGGAAAAACGGAACCGCCCCGGGTCATTGATGGTTTTTCCGGTCTGAATACAGAGGAGCAACTCATGGGCATGGGCCTCGTTTTGATTCAGGTAGTGGCAGTCATTGGTGGCCACAAGCGGGATGCCAAGCTCCCTGGAAAGCTCTTTCAAGCCATTGTTGACAACGGTCTGCTCGGGGATACCGTTTTCCTGCATCTCAAGATAAAAGCGGTCTTTAAACAGGGATTGGAAATATTCGGCCTCTTTTTTTGCGCCTTTCATGTCGTTTTTGGCAATGAGATGCGGTATTTCTCCATGCAGACAGGCAGTGAGTGCAATGAGACCATCCGAATGTGTTTCAAGTACCTCCTTGTCAATGCGGGGTTTATAATAAAAACCTTCTAACTGGGCAATTGTGGCCAGTTTCATGAGATTTGAGTAGCCGGTCCGATCCATGGCCAGGAGGACTAAGTGAAATGCAGCCTTGCCCGCGCTTTTAGCGGCCCGTTTAAAGCGGCTTTCCGGGGCAATGTAAAATTCGCAGCCGATAATGGGCTTGATCCCAGCCTTTTGCGCCTTAACGTAAAATTCCAGCGCGCCGAACATGGCGCCGTGATCCGTGATCGCAACCGAATCCATGCCGTATTCCTTACATTTCTTCATAAGGTCGTCCAAACGGATGGCGCCGTCCAGCAGGCTGTACTGCGTGTGGACGTGCAGATGGACAAAATCGGCGGATGTTATTAAATCTGTCATAGTAAAACCTCTTACATTTTATGGAATCACATCCCAGGGTAGAGCGTAATCATTTTCCGAAAGCTGCAATGGTCGTTCAATGGGGGCCAACACGAGTCCCTTTGCGATATTAAGTTCAGGATGCCGTTTGCGAAAGGCGGTAAGGCCCGAGGTGTCACGGCGTGACGGGTTGCTGCCGGCCTTGATTTCAATGGGGTAAAACAGAAAAAGCAGAAAAAGGGGACAGATTTATTTAATTTCTCGTCTTCAACACAAAACGCTCAAACGGAACAAAAGGGGCTAGTGGTTTTGGCAATTATACATCAACAAAGAAGATTAATGCGTGGCAACCCGTTCCAATTCTTCACGTACAACTTTGCGAAGTATTACTTCATTTATTTGTTCTTTCTTTTTGTTAAGGAATTCGCAAAGTGCTTCATTAATCATTGTTTGATAGCCATATCCCGTAGCATCAGCCCTCTCTCGAAATTCATTGAGAACACCGTTATCAAGATAAATGGTAATGCGAGTTTTCCCTTGCGGTTGAATTACAGAACCACGTTTTCCGCTGGAGAAATCATATTCCTTTTTCATAGCGTTTTCTCTCTTTTGAGGTTGCACGGCGAGCAGAAATCAAACGAATTTCTTCGCCACAGTAAGTGTAAACAACGACCAACATACGATTTAAAGCATCAAGCCCAATTGAAACGAATCGTTGTTCATTTTCCGTGTCGTCATCTTCACGAGATAAAGCCATGGGATCAAAAAATACTGGCTCTGCATCAGAAAAATGCACTTTATGCTTGCGTAGGTTAATTGTTGCTTTATCTGGATCCCATATTACTTTCATATGTTCAAGATACATACAGTATATGTATAAGTCAAGTTTGAATATCGACAATTAATATTCGGTCAATACCTTCGCCAATTTCCATTTTAGTGTTTTTTGCATTAAAGACGCACAACATATTGTGTGCAAAAGTAAGCTGTGAGTACTATATATTGTGTGCTGTTAAGTCAAAAAAACAAATTTTTAATTTTGGCGAACGTATTGGCATGGTAATATGGATTTATTTAATTCATTGCCATCAAAAAGGGCACTGGTTCAGTTTAATTGGGGAAGTTTATTACCGCATATCAGATGGTTACGCCATTCTAATTTTGAAAAGATCTTGCGGCGAAATTCGATGTTCAATCACTCCCAAAGCCACAGCCGGTACCTCCTTGGTCGTGAAATGAACTCGGATAAAATTGTGGATGACCCAGTATACATTTAAGATTCTTTGTAATCCATTAGT
>JAIWHJ010000077.1:0-7100 GCA_048629695.1 Promethearchaeota archaeon | reverse complement strand
CCGGGTAATCCACTTGAAGCTATTTGCGATTGACTGTTAGCTCAAAAAATCAATAAGAAACACCGTAAGCTAATAGCTAACAGCTTTAAACCCAGGCTGGAGCACTTTTCGTTCAGGCACTGGTCAGCAGTAGTGAAAACGAGCCACAAACCGTGTCAGTCCTGATCTTTGTCCTCGATTTTTTCCGTTTTGTTCTCATCGCGGGTTGCGCTTTTGAAATTTTTGATCCCCTTTCCAATACCGGACCCGATTTCAGGCAGTTTGCCGGCGCCGAAAATTATCACGATTATCACCAGAATTACAATGAGTTCCGGCATTCCAAGTCCAAACATAATGATCCTCTTAAAGTTCCTGAAATCAGTTAGAGCTTACGCATAATCTTCGTCCTGTGAATATTTGCCCAAAATTACAGCGCTGGTTAACCATGTCAGCAATATTATTATACTATTGTCTGGATATTTGATATAAGGATACAATGAAAACAGGAGTTCCGGCAGTAACCTCCGCATATCCAGCAATAGTTTAAGCTCCAGCGGTCGTTGCCTCACATTCTTCTATTTATCGATCCAGATTATATCGAATATCCGGATATTATTGTTGGTTCCTTATGTTTTATACAGCAAATAAGCGGGATAATCAAACTAGTTCTTTGCGGAAACGGTATTTTTTAATCGTGTTGAAGCTTGAAAATAATAATAGGTTAAAGTATGCTGGATTTATGAAAATGTATACACGGCAGAGTGTTTTTAACCTTTTTCACCCCTGATGAACACTTACAAATTTTTTCGTCAGGTTCATCCTGGATGCTTTTTTTACAACAAGTTGTATTCATTCTATCTTGTGAATTTTCTTAATAGAATCAGAGTGGTTATATCAAGGACTACTAAAAGGCATCCGCTTGGTAAAAAAGGCGGCTTTGCCCGGCCTTCGTGTGCCTGTATGGTTTTGATATTCCTCCTGTGCGCCGTATCCCTGATCCATTTCCGGGCCGACTTCTCATATTCCGCAACTTCCCTGAACTCTTTTTCTCAGGATGATTTTACCGACCGCTCCATCGACGGGATTATCAGCGTGTTTTTTAATACGGATCCTGTTCATATACTTTTCGTGGAAAAGGACAGGCAGGTTCTGAGCGTGCTGGAATATGACAATGGTTTGAGAGTTGTTGCTCAATACTCGTGCGCCACTGGTGAGAATCCCGGAAGAAAACAAGTGGTCGGTGATTCTCGCACCCCGATAGGGATCTATTTTATTTTAAAGATATACAAGGACAACAAGATTACCATATTCGGCAAGAGAGCGTTTCATCTGGATTATCCTAATGCATTTGACATGGCTGAGAGCAGGAACGGCAACGGGATCTATATTCACGGCACGAACAAGCCTCTGACACCAAAAAGCACAAATGGCTGTATTACCCTGAGAAACCATGATCTTGACGAGCTGGTTGAGTTCCTGCAATTAGATGTTACTCCAGTGATCATTGTGGAAAGCCGGGATTTTTTCGTAAAAGGACTTTGCAAGCGGTTTCCAGACCATGATTTTGAGTTGCTGACCAGGTTGATTATGCCAAAGGGAATTGATCCGGGTCCGGATGAATTTGAATATCTGTTTCTTTTAAACAACGGCGCTCAGACGGTTGCGGTCGGGGAATTTTTTCAACAAAAGGACGATGTCTCCGGAATTCTCGGTTATACCAGGAGTTATCTGGAGTTACTGCCGGATGAAATCTGGACGGAACGTGACCGAATTTGGAAAACATCTCCCATACAGATTGTAACAGCCTCTATTGGCTCCGGGCTTAAGAAATCTCTACCTTTATTCAAGGAACCTTCGGTATCGGCAAGTAGTTCATCCAAACAGTCCAAGAAATCGGCTGAAATTTTCGAGCAGGGCCTGGATAAAAGTGCTATTGAATTGAAAAACAAGGGTACATCAACCGACAAGCTGCATCAGTATGCTTCACGGAATCAGGCAGAGACTACATCATCAGCGGTTGAAAAGCCCGAGCCGGCGCCTCCTGCACCGCCTTATCCGAAAAAGAGGCGGATGGTCGTTAATTTTGTGAAGAAATGGCGGAACGCATGGCAGTCAAAAGAGATTGATACTTACATGATTTGTTATCACGAAACATTTTTCGCCGGAAACAGGAATCGCTCCGAATGGCGCAGGCACAAGGAAAAGCTTGCAGGGAAGTATAAATTTATCAAGGTTGAAATATCCGGTATCAAAGTCAGTTGGACGCAAAACGGGGCTGAGGTTTCATTCAGGCAGGCCTATCGGTCCGACATGTATTCCGCAGACGGCAGGAAGGTTCTGCGACTTAAATTCAGTAAGCAGGGCTGGTTAATCACTCGTGAACTGTGGGAGCCCAAAAAGAAGGGCTGATTAAGGGATGTGGAAATAATAATGAACAGTAACGGAATTCGCAGATTAATCGTTGTGGTCATGACTTTGCTTTTGATGGGCATGGTCGATCATGTGGCTGCAAAAAAAAGCCGCCATGAAGTGTTTCTGCCCAACACTGATCATGAACTCAATGTGTACCGGATCTTTGGCGAGGAACCCGGCCGTACCATCATGATCATCGGCGGGATCCAGGGTGATGAGCCGGGCAGTTATTTAACGGCTGACCTCTACGCGGATATCACATTGAAAAAGGGCAATCTCATCGTTGTTCCAAGGGCCAATTTTTATTCAATCCTTCTAAACCGGAGAGAGGGATTGACCGGTGACATGAATCGGAAATTCGGCCCTTATGAGAAGGGTGAAAAGAGAAACAGCCTTGAACAGGAGATTGTAACGATTTTAAAACACCTGATTGCTGAAAGCGACTGCCTGATCAATCTGCACGAAGGATCAGGGTATTATTCACCCGAATGGATCAGTGACATAGAAAATCAGAAACGGTACGGACAGTCGATTATCTATGATACGGATGTGTATGAAATACCTGGCCTGGAGAAGGTCATCCGTCTGGGCGATTTTGCGGAAAAAGTGGTTATAAAGGTCAATCCACGGATCAAAAACAAGAGGTATAAGTTTAAAACAAATAACCATAACACTTCCTCCAGTGATTCGCTGCACAAGGAACAGAGGAGGTCAGCCACATATTATGCGTTGACCAAGGCGCTCATTCCGGCTTTTGGAATTGAAACCTCGAAATCAATAAAGTCTATTGAGACCAAGGTCAGGTTGCAAAAAATGGTGGTTAACGCCTTTATGGAGGAGATGGGAATCGTGCTGGACAGTCCTGGTGTAAATGTCCATCAGCCAAAGCTCGATTATCTCCTGATCAAGGTGAACACCGGTCCCGCCTTTGCCATGCCGTCCGGTTCGGAACTGGAGATCGATGCGGGCGATGAGATTATGGTTACAGACATTGTGGCCAATTATGAGCGGGGTCTGGTTGCCGATATAGTGGGACTGGGCACGAAAAATGATACTAACAGGCCGTTCAGGATTTCAGCGCCTACAAGAGTAGTTGTCCGAAAGGACGCCGAGCAGTGCGGTTGGGTGGACATCAAGACCGGAGAGACCGCGGTTGCTCTGAAAAAAAGAGTTTTTATTTTCGAGGATCAACTCAAGATTGAAAAATTGATTGTCAATATAGATAACGAGAGAATAATCATTGACGCCGGGGAGACCCTGACTGTGAAAAGAGGGGCACGTCTGATTCTGCGGGGCGTCAGAACCAACATCGCCAGACTGGATAACGATGTTGTTGTTAATTTCAAGGGGTTTGCACCGCCAAAGGCCATAAACGACGGCAATGACCTCAATTATCCAATCTATACGGACCAGGACCTGTGGCGTCGCTATTCGATAAACAAAAAGGGGAAAGTCTATCCCGTGGTCGCGCTTTATAAGGATAGAAAAGTGGGAAAGTTCTGGGTGGAACTGAATTAAAGCGTTTACAATAAGGAAATAGATTTCATGAAAGTCATTATTTTTTTGCTTAGCCTTTTTTTTCTGTTCAGCGTTGAGGCATATTCCGGTCAGCTGGATGAATTGATCGGGCAGGCTGAAAATGGATCGGCCAAGGCCCAGGTCCGGCTTGGAAATACCTACCTGAACGGAAAAGGCATTCCGCGTGATTATGAGAAGGCCTTTTTCTGGTTCAAAAAGGCGGCTGAACAAGGGTATGCCAAAGGGCAGAGACCCCTTGGGGCCATGTACGAGCTTGGCCGGGGAGTGAAAAAAGATCCTGCAAAGGCAGCCGACTGGTACCGAAAGGCGGCCGACCAGGGGCTGGCAAGGGCGCAGACCAATCTTGGAATACTATATGAAACCGGTGAGGGTGTAAAAAAGGACTTTCGTGAGGCTGTAATCTGGTACAAAAAAGCGGCTGATCAGGGATACGCCCGGGGGATCACACATCTTGGCATGATGTATGAAAAAGGCCTGGGGGTGGAAGAGGATATGAACAAGGCCTGTTTGCTTTACAAAAAGGCCGCGGAATCGGGCTACACCAAAGGTCAGTTTTATCTCGGGATGATGTATGAAAACGGTTTTGCGACCACAGACCCGGACCTTGAGACTGCGGCATACTGGTATAAAAAATCGGCTGATCAGGGTTACCAGAGGGGCCAAAAGGCATATCTCAGGACAAAAAATAAGCAGGCACAAGAGAAGTCTATTGCAAAACCGACGATCAAGGCCGCCGGCCCGGAAAAGACAATAGTTGAAAAGCCCTTACCGGTCAAACCGTCACCGGACAAAAAAGATGAGGCAAATGCTTCAGGGGAAATTTTTGTAGAATATCGGATAAAGGCGGAAGCAGGGGATAATATTGCGCAGAATTATTTAGGTTTTTGTTACTTGAAAGGTGACTGGGTTGATCAGGATCTGGAAAAGGCGCTTTCCTGGTTTAAAAAGGCTGCGGAGCAGGGGAATCCTGATGCACAGAATAATCTGGGACTGATGTACACCGGGATCGAGGGAGGAAAAAGAAGTCTTGAAAAGGCGGTTTACTGGTATGAGAAGGCTGCAGAGCAGGGGCAACCGACAGCGCAAAATAACCTCGCCATTATGTATTTGCGCGGCCTGGGTGTTGAAAAAGACCCGGAAAAAGCGGCTTTGTGGTATGAGAAGGCGGCAAGGCAAGGACATGTTCATGCACAGGCCAACCTGGCTATAATGTATACCAGCGGTAATGGCATTGAGAGGGACCTTGAAAAGGCGGCATACTGGTATGTCAAGGCCGCTGAACAAGGGCATGTGACTGCGCAGAATATTCTAGGTATAATGTATTCCAAAGGTCGTGGGATTGAACAGGATCCGGAAAAGGCGGTGTTCTGGTTTACAAAAGCAGCGGAACAGGACGATCCTGATGCCCAGAACAATCTGGGTTTCATGTTTTCCGTTGTACTGGCGGAGGAGGACCGGGATCCCGTCAAGGCGGCATTCTGGTATCGGAAGGCAGCAGACCAGGGGCTTTTGGTGGCCCAGAACAGCCTGGCTGTAATGTTTGAAAACGGGCACGGCGTGACAAAAGATTTGAAAGAGGCTGCATACTGGTATAAAAAGGCCGCTGATCAAGGTGATGAGACGGCCATGAAAAATTTTGAGTTGATAAGCCGGGAAATCGAGTCGCAAGACCAGTAGTCGGTTACAATTTTTTAAACGGAGTCATAGCGCCAGTGGAAATCCTGCCGTCTGCCGCCACCTTCATCCAGACCGGCCGACTCATCATGACCGCCTTGATCCTGTTGGCATGTCTTACAGGGATTTCCGGCGTTGCCAATCTGACCCGTTCCAATCCTGTTTTTAATCGTTCTACTTCTTATCTGCTTGTGGTCGTGAATCTGGTATTTGTGGCCGGGTTTCTATGGATCTGCTGGTTTCATTATCAGATCCATACCCATTTTGCCCTTGAAATCCCATCAGATATGGCTGGATGGCTGAACAGCCGTCTTGAGGCCATTAACAGCCGTGCAGCTTACTCACTTCCCCTCTATGATCCGGCGAATCCGCCCAGGTATTCCATCCCTCTCTGGATCGAAAATGAAAAATATTATTTCTGGTTCATGTGCTATGCAATTATGGTTCTGATAGCACATTTCAGGATGAAGAATCATAAATTCAGGGCTTTTCTGCATCTGTTTCTTGCAGCCCATGTCGTGATTCTCTTTGTGGCTGCTGATCCGTTTTCCTCTCCGCTTCCAAAATTTTCTTCAGAAATTGCCGGGTGGCTCAGCGCAGACCATTCGACGATGAGCCGATTCGGTCAATTTATGCGCCTTTATCCTAAAATGGTTTTTTACTATAATGCCCACTACATGTGGTTTCATCCTCCCATGTTGTTTCTGGCCTATGGCTGCATCACCCTCACCTTTGGCACATCCGTGTTTATGCTGGTACGTCGGGATCTATCCATAGAAATACTCGGATATGATTTTGCAAAATTCGGCTATTTTATGCTTACTCTTGGAATGCTTCTGGGATACCCGTGGGCGCTTCAGGCATGGGGCCCCAACTGGTGGTGGGACCCCAAGATCTGCAGTTCCATAATGATGTGGGTGATCTTCACCACCTACCTTCATACCAGGCTCTATGTCAATAAACCATGGATGTGGCGTTTTTCTTCGATCCTGGGAATTATCTGTTTTATGGCAATGATTTTCACATTTTTATCATCCTTTTACTTCCCTGGAGAGCACACGTTCCGGTAGTTTCCTAGCTTGGCGCCCCTCGGGCGAGCTGTTGAGCTGTTGAGCTAAACAGCTTAACTTTCTGAGTTGGCCTAACACCTTGTAAATAAATAAAAGAGGGTATGCACTTTGTAAATATTCGGCTTGATGCCGGAAAATAGCTGGAACCACCAAATTGTAAATGTTTGGCTGCGCACCCCAAGGGCACTTCCTACGGGGCGCTTCACAGGGAGGTAAGCAGGCTGATCAGCAGATAAGCGAGCGCAGACTTCGATACTTTGGTATGCTGGGTAGACTGATTGCCTTCCTGTGGAGTGCTGCCGAATATTTACTGCACTTTACTCAACCGGCCACAAGATATTGTATGTCTGAGAGAAGGCAGCCATTTTTATTCTGAATACAACATACGGATTTGATTGAGCAATTTCATGAATGCTTTGCCAGTAG
>JAIWHJ010000076.1:0-7128 GCA_048629695.1 Promethearchaeota archaeon | reverse complement strand
TCTTATAGGAGTCAAGCTGCTTGATGGAAATATCCTTATTCTGTGACACACACTTATTGGTATTAATAAGATCAATAGATTGTTTCTGGGCTTTAATTGCCTTTTCAAAATCTCCCAATTCTGCATAACTGGCAGCTAAACTACGAAGAGAAGCACAATCACGTTCGAGTTTCACCGATTCTTGAGCCAATTTTAGTGCTGCTTCTCCATTTCGATATTTGGCTTCTGGGCAAGTAGCAAGAATCCACGATTTTGAATTGTATGCAGGTGCATAATTAGGATTAAGATCTATAGCCTTCCCAAAATCCAAAAGCGCTTTGTCGTATCTCTTTCTCTTCACTTGGTAGATTATGCCTCGCATAACGTAACCATGTAGATATCTAGGATTTATCTCGACTGCTTTACTGATATTTTTAATCGCGAGGTCGTTTTCGCCCTTTGAATTATATATATTTCCTATATTCATATATGCAAGATACTGCCTTGGGTTTACTTCTATTGCCTTCTTTAGATTCAGCATAGCCTTATCGTATTGTTTCAATTTTATATACAGTCTTACCTTTCCGGGGCAAGCTTGTCAATATTCTCTGCCGCCGGCTTTTTCTCGTCCATTTATGTTTGGACACTACTTGATAACCATCTCCACCTGCATCCCTGTCATTTTCTCGTCAGCATCTTCGGCCGGCTCTACTTGCGGCTCTACAATAAATAGTCTTTCGGCTTCCACCGGCCCTTTTTCAAGCAGAAAACCCAGAACATTCTCGGCCCGTTGGATGGCAAGAAGGCGCAGGTCCTCATCACTTACCTTAATCCAGGCCTTTAGCAATTTTTCCATCTCTTCAAGCTGGGAATGTTCTTCCGGCGTCAGAGGCTTATCCTTAGAGGACATTTTGGAAACAAGTCTGCCGAAAACAGAACGATTCAGGGAGAATTTTTTTAAAATAGGGAATTGCCGAAGCATCCCGTCTGTTTCATAATCTTTGCCTTTTGACTTTATCTCCGCCTGAAGCACGGCCTCATATGCCCTGGACAAATAACGAGGATACTCCTCTGTTGTAATTTCAATTGTCTCGCTTTGGGGCGTCTCTTCAGGTCTGACAACGCTTAATTCATGCAGCTTCTGCAGATTGATTAATCTGTCAAAACGCATTTTTATCAAGGCATCACGGTCCCGGGCCGGTTCGACCCTGCCTATGATATCCACCCGCAGACCCGGCCGTTCATACAGTACCCCGGCCATCTTTTCAAGCTTGCCTGATGCGTCCTGGCTGATATCTGAAAGACCCGGCTCAAAGGTCACGTGCTGGAGGTCTTCTCCATCAGGAATCAGGGCGCCGAGCAGGGCAAAGGGCGATGTGGCCGCTTTGGCGATCAGGCCGAAAATGACCTTGACAATAACCCCGCCGACACTGAACTCGGGATCATCGAGATCGCCTTGCACCGGGACATTGAGATGAATTTCTCCTTTTCTGTTCTTGAGCAGGGAAATGGCAAGACTAACAGGCAGGCTCGCCGCATCCGGACTCTCAACCGAATCGCCGAGGGTAAACTGATCCAGAAAGGCATGATTTTCAGCATCCAGGGCCTTGCCGTTGATGATATAATGCAGATTCAGGGTCAGCTTTCCTTTATCCGTCTTATAAGCAATATATTTGCCGGTGTACGGCGATGTCGGGCTCAGGTCGATATCGTGGAAGTCGATTTTCAGGTCAGCAAATAATTCATCCTTTAAAGGGGCTATCTTCCCCGTGACATTCAATGGAGAGTGTTTGTTCAGCTTGCCGGCAAGCTGAACCTCTGCGATGGCCTCTTCCTGCGTGGATATGCCGGTTATTTTGCCTTCCAATTCATCAAGCACGGCGGAATAGTCCGGCGTGATCTTACGGTCCAGAAAGTCTACCCTTCCTCCCTTGACCGAGATTGAACCGATCTCGATTCGGCGGTCGGGTTTTTCTCCGGATGTTTCAGTTTCCGGCTCTTGCTCAACTTTTGCCTCGGAACGTTTGAGAGTGGCAAGGTTCAACGTGCCGTCCTTTGCGACAATCAGCTTGGCAAAAATATCCTGCAAGCTGATATCCTTTATGGCCAGAGACTGCGGCTGAGACGAAAAATAAACTCCGGTGATGCTGAGATTTTTTAAGCCCAGCAGGTCCTCTCCTGCAAAGGCGTCCACTATTGCCAGATCACTTAATCGGCTGTTGCCGTTGAATCGAATCACCACTCCTTCCTGTTCCTGTTGATTCAATTCAAGGTTCCCATTAACAGACACTGCGCCGCTGGTAATGACTATATTGATCTGTTCGCCGATATATGGTTGCAGCGGCTTAAGACCCAGATTTTTTATATCCAGGTCCAGAGAGGCGGAAAGGGGAATAAGGCCTAACCCGCCTTTTCCGCTTATCTCCCCTGCTTCATTGAGACGGAATCCGAATGAGATGCCTCCTCTACTGTTTTGCGCGGTGGAGAGATCAGAAAAGGTCATATCAAGATCATCAATTTTAGTAACGGCCGATGTGGCCGGCCCCATGTCCCTCATGGTCAGCGAATATTTCTCAATCTTGCCATGATCGAGATTCACGAGCCATGACCGCGCCTTTTCCGTTCCGGATTCAGCCGGAGGTCCGGCGCCGGCATCATCATTCTCTTTTTCCGGTAAACGGATCATATCCGCCAGATTGATTCGGCCATCCTTGTCTTTTAATAAAAAAATATCAGCCCCTTGGGTATAAAAATTATTGATGGTCAAACTTTTCTCTTCCAGGTCAAGCTTACTGTTCGAGATAACTGATCGGGGCAGTGAAATGATTTTATCCTGAGTGTTTTCGTTTTTAAGGACAAAGTCTGACATTGTAAGGGCCAGGTTGCTGAGTCTGGTTTCAGTTGCCGAGTCCCGGCTGGAATAATGATAATCAGTGGAGATATCAATTTTGCCGTCCGCAAGATCGGGTATTAGAATTTTTTTCAGATAGGGTGCGTATTTTGTGAGTTTTATTGCCTTGATATCCGCGTTCCCCTCAACAAGGAGAGGGCTGAGACCCAAATTGCCCTTAAGGGATATCGACTCTTCAGACTCGGTCCGGACGGCAACATCAAATTCCGCAACTTGCTCAGGAATGGTGCTGAAATTGACCATCTTTACATTAATAGGGGTCAGAGTGGTTGTGAAAGGCTGTGCATTACCATCGCTAAACGTAACATTGCCGTTCTCCAGAAGAATTTCATCAATTGTCATTTCAAAGGGAATCCCGCCATTATCATCGATTTTTTCTTCCGGTGAAGCCTGGTTTGTCTCAGGCGTGGTCATCATAAGTGATATGGGCAAAATATCATTATTGCTCAAACGCTCAAGTCTCAGCTCAGGATCTTTTAAAGTAAGGTTGGCAATGCGAATCTGTTTTTCAAGAAGATTTGAGTCAGCCATGGTTATGGCAATATGGGGCAGCCGGATATAGCCGGCGCCCTGATCGTCCGTTACATCGATATCCTGAATGGAGACAAGACCTGTGAGGGCCAGTTTTGATGTATTGTCCCGCCGGTTCAGATAAGAGAGCCTGGCATTAATGTCAACTATACCGGATTGCAGGGTCAATTTTGTCGGATTTGGAACATATGCGAGATATTCCGGAATATTAAGACCGTTAAAGTTGATATCCATTATGACTTCTTGAGTGTCGGCAAAAGGCTTGGTCATGCCGCCCATGGAAACTTTTGTATTGTTAACGGCAGCGGAAAAGGCCGGCATGACATACGTCTCAATATCGTAAGACAGATTGGAAATATCAGGGATAGCCAGATCCAGTTCGGCAATTCTGTGGATTTTATCCTTGGGAAGGTCCTGAAAGTTGATGGCCCCGCCTTTGATTTCAATATTATGTATGGAAAAGAGGAAAGGCCTTTCCGGTTTCTGTTGCGGCGCGTCTAAGCTTTTTTCAGCAATAAGATCTGAAAAACTGTAGGTCAGGTCCTGGTTGCGGGTGAAGTTGACCCTTGGCCCGGTAAGGGCCACGGATTTTATGATAAGCGCCCGCTTGAATATTGAAACGATCTGGAGATTGACAAAAAGCCGGTCAAAACCGATAAAATTCTCGGAACCGTCCTGTTTTCGAATCGCGAGCCCTTCAAGGGTGGCTGTGAGTGTGTAGGGGTTTATCTTTATTTTTTGAATAGAAAAGGGACGGTGAAGCGCCTCGGGCAACTTCTTTTCAAGGACTATCTTCAGAATTGGCGGCAGAACAAGGAAACCGAGTATGGTATAAAGGATTAAAGCCGCAGCCGACCAGAGAACGATCTTCTGAATACGATTAAGATTTTTTATCTTTTGCGTGAAAGACTGTTCACTTCCCTTGTTTTCCATAATGCGCCTTTATGAGTTGATAGGAAAGTTGATGGGAAATTGGTAAATATTCGGCTTGACGGCTGAATTTATCCTTAATCGGCCATGTTTTTATTGTCAAGCGGAAAATCCGGGCGTAAATTGTGCTTTAAAGGCGGCTGGAGATGAAAGTTGGAGAAAGATGAGGAAAAGGGCGTACTTGTCCTGTTGCCGGCTGTCATATCACTATGGGTGGCATGGACAAACTTGTTTGTGTCCATGTAAAAATGGTCAATGCGAAGTGAGGAAAGAATTGTCCGGCGCTTCTAATGATGCCTCCCCCCATCACTTCCCCCCAATTCGTTTTTTTCAGAAGAAAAGAAGGTTTATTACGGATTGCCGGGGTAAGGGATGGGGACGAAATAGCCGAAGTCCCGCCGTTGGCGGCAACGGCGGGACTTTGGTTTTTATTCTTGCGCCATGGAATGAATAAATGTATCAGCGGCCCGGATTGACGATTCCATTTCCCTGACCAGAACAGAGACGTCTGCCTCAACCATGGACAGTTCATCTCGCAGTGATGAAATGGCCTGGGCGTTAAGATTATGTTTCAGGAACAGAACCTGATCACGAAAGGTGGAAAGAACCGGCCCAATTTTTTTCTCAGCCCGCTTCATGGCAACGATCAGGTTATTGTATTCCTGTCGGGTTTTTCGCAGCTTTTGTTCACTGTTCCGGCGCAGACTCACGCTGCTGTACTGCTCCAACTCCTCTTCCCATTCTTCAAATAAGGCGCCGGATACATTTTCAACCGCCTTTATACGGTCGCTTACCTCCTCGGAGCGAGTTTCACAGCGCTTGAATTCCCGATTCAGCGAATCATATTTTTTCTGTAAATCTCCGCCCTTAAAATGAATCACCGAGCTGAACTGTTCCAGGGCCGACTGAAACTGTTCCTTGGCCTCCTCCTGGGAGTCACGGGCATCTTCAATCCGGTCCGTCAGAATATCTCTTTTATGAAAGCCGACCTTTTCCATGGCTTCATAATAAACAGTCTGACATCCGGAGAGCAGAAATGACATGAAACATACCTGTACGAAAATCAATATAAAACGGTTTGGGAGAGTCCTCATAAGTCGTCCTTTTTCTGAATTAATGAACCTCGAAACAAGATCCATAACTATTTTTCCGAAAACACAAAATATCATCAAAAAAAGAAAAAATGTCAAATGTAAAAAAAAGAAGCCGATTATTATCACAGTTTTCTTTTTTCCACTGGCTTACGGATTTTTCTCTGCAAGAATAGGTGAATCCTGACGGCAGGAGATCGTCACCAGAGAGCAAGGAAATAAGGAGTCAGGCTTGACGGCTGGGCAACAAAAATCCCTGCTCGATCAGTTTACGGATCAATTGGCAGAGGGTGGGGGCAATCTGCTCCGGATCTGCTCCCAGGGAAGCGGCCATGTCCGGGATAAGATCCTTCAACGTTTTTTGGCCATCGCACTTGATGAGCAGATTTGCGATTAATGGGTCTGAATTTCCCTTGTAGGCAAATCCCTTTGCCAGAGAGATGAAGGACGCCGTTGTTTTCCAGCCCTGTTCGGCGGGTTCAAGCTGCTGCTCAAGACGGATATCCGGCGAGTGGCGCAGGCGGCTGTTAAGAAGGGTATTGTCGTCTCTGACTGTTTCAAGAAAATCCCTGAGTTCAAAACCCTTTGCAATTGATTCGCCGCATGGCCCCAGCATTTTTTTTGGGCTTTCATCAGCACGGAACCAGTTTGCTTTGCCTTCTGCTTTACGCATGGTGATCAGACCCGCGCCAACGGATTCTATGCCAAGTTTCTCATAGTAGGCCATCCATTTCCTGAATCGTTCAGCGAATTCTGTTTCCTGGTCAAAAAATTCCGTATGTTTAATCCAGGTGGAGGCATAGGTTGCTGAAGTCAGTGATTCCGATCGCATCACCCATGCGTCACAACCGGTTCCCTCAAACCAGTTCTCCAACCTTTTTTGCCAGTCCTGGCCGTTGGTTTCCGCCCAGTTGCATAAAATCTGGCAAAATCCGCCTTTATGAAGAAAGCGGGGAACCTCACGGACGATCCTGCGAGTGACAGAGTCGGCTTCCATGCCCCCGTCCCGATAAATGAAACGTGTCTCCGGCGAAATGACAAAGGGCGGATTACTGACAACCAGGTCAAACTTCTGGTCGGCAACCGGTTCAAAAAAGTCGCCTTGCAGGCATTCTATTTTAGTGATAGCATTCAGCTTTGCATTAAATTGCGCCAGTTGCACGGCACGGGGATTGATGTCCACGGCAACGGTGTGGTCACTGTGCGGGGCTGCCAGAAAGGCATGAACGCCGCAGCCGGCGCCAAGATCAAGGGTTCGGCGAGATTGCCTGCGGATTGTCAGGTTCGACAAGGTAATCGTACTGCTGCCGATGCCCATGACATAGTTTTCCCGCAAGGGCGTCTGCATGATGGATGTCAAATCAAAGGCTAGAACAAGGTTCTGGAACGGCAGCAGTTTTACGGCTGCAATGACCTCGTTAGCCTGACAATGCACCAGCCCTGCCTGCTCCCAGGATTCAATCGTCATCGGCTGGACAGCCTTTTTCAGAATGCTGCTTTCCACCGGCATTTCCATAAGAAAGAGGCGGATAAGGGTATGGATGGGAGATCCGGTGTTGGTTCTTTCAAGCAGCAGGGGGTGATTGTTGCCTTTAATTGCCGGAAGGTCGTTGATGCCTATGGTGTCAAGCACACTGGAATCCATGTAGCCGACGCGGGTAAGCAAATCACGTAAGCGACCAAAAT
>JAIWHJ010000075.1:0-7198 GCA_048629695.1 Promethearchaeota archaeon | reverse complement strand
GACGTTTTGCGATCTTGGACAATTCGTTTGCCAGGTCGATTTTGAAATCTTCGCTGCAATTTGTAATTTTCACGCCGGCGGTTCTTTCGAGCTCTTCGAAGCTGCGTTTAACCTTGCCGTATTCTGTTACGAAGCTAAAGTAACAGCGCTCAACCAGACCCTCGAACTCGGATGCAAGCTCTTCGAAAGCTCTGATGTAAAAGTCGCGGTCACAAACGCTGGAGATGATGATCGGATCGAATCGCCAGTTTATATGCTGCGGCGAATATGTTCTGCTGAGCTGCTTTAAGCCTTCAATCGCTGCTTGTCTTTCCACGTTGCTTTCAAAGACGCCCGGCAGAGCGGTAACGGTGTAATTGAAATAGAATTTGTACCCCAGGTCATCGATAACTTTCAGGTTCTCAAGAAATGGACTGAAGTTCTTGGACCAGAACACAAAACACACAACGTCTTCGGGCTTTAACGATACAATATATTTTCGCCCGCCGAACGGATTTACCACGCCGGCAAAACCTTCTTTGAGCCGGCGCATGAACCAGTCGCCGTAAAACGCGGGAATATCGGTTCTGCGCGATACTGAAATAATTCTTTTCATGCCGGAACATTATTTCAGGACGGCATGAAGCCCGAAGTCTCGTATTTGAATTGAAGCATCGAGCGTGCCGGGCAGCTCCCAGCCCATATTCATTCCCATCACTGCGTAGTCGCCCGGATTCGAATCTGTAAGATACCCTCTTTTAACCGCATCTTGAAGTCCCGCCTTGATGTATGGCAGAAGATCGATATCTATTTCCGCCCACTGGTTTTGCTTCAAAGGCCCGGAGGCGACGTTCTCTCCTGCGATTGTGTAAATGAACCTGCCGGTGGCGTCCGCTTTCCCACCATCCCTGGCCTTGTGCGAAGGTGGAATATCGTGCCGGCTGTCATAAAAAGGCACGCCGAACCAGAAGTAGTTGCCGGCATCTTTCGATTTCTCATCTACATTCCTGACCACCAGGAACATCTGAAACTGGGCCGCATGAAGTGTGGGATTGTAGGCATCCGTCGCCATGTGGTTCTCGGAATAGAGCCGCTTGATCCCGAGAGTAAAATCAAGCCGGGCCAACTTATCGAGCGGATATACTTTACAGACCTGCTGCTCCACAAGAAGGTGCGGCCAGCTTTCTCCGTGTTTTCTCGCCCTATTTCCGTATTCGGAGCTGCCTTTGATTTCGAGGATAAGGTCCCTGTTGTCCGAATCCTCGGCGCCGACTAATACTTTCTTGGCGTCGTTAGCGTATGAAACATCGCCGTCAGCATCATGGATGCAGCGTGCTTTCGCCAGAGAGTGTTTTGTTCCCCACTGGCATAATTTCCAGACGTATGCTGCTAGTTTTTCAATATCCGCTTTGGAAATGGTTTTCCCCCAAGGCGGCATTAGGTCAGACTTACATAAGAGATGCCGCGGTTGTATTTGTGATTTGCGCGGTGAATGAACGGGTGACAGGGAAATACGGGGCGCGTGGAAACAGCTATGTGCTTATCGAAGTCGGCCACGCTGCGCAGAATATCTCTCTTCAGGCCGTTTCATTGCAGATTGAGAATGTTGTGGTAGGGGCCTTTCGTGATTATGACGTGAAACGAATCCTGAAAAGCAATACTGATGAAGATCCACTCTATATTGTGCCTGTAGGGCATGAGAAGAGAGTGACGGGTTTGGAATGACGAGTGACGAGTGATGAATCAATGTCATTAACTTAAGCCTTTTCTCATGTTGCAGGAGCCTTGGTTCGTCATTCCGGCGAAAGCCGGAGGTAGCGAAGACTCTGATCCAGTATTTTCAGGTAGTTGTAATTCCTTAACCCACACAGTATGAAAAAAAAAGGCTCTTACGACTATTACCTGATCTTGATCACGGTGGCGGTGCTGTTTGTCATTTCCCTGATCTGCATCTATGGGATGTTTTATTTCAAACTGGCACGAATTCACCAGATGCCCGATGTGATCAAGGCGGATTACATGAACCGGATGAACATAATTATGTCTCCGTTTCTAGTGGCGCTCATCCTGCTGCTGGGCATCTGTGTTCCCAAGCGTCTGCTCGCCATGTCCATGCTGAACCGGTTTGCAGTGGTACTGATTGCCGCTGCCGTTGTTTCCTCATTTTTTTTCGGGCTCAAGATGGGACTGCTGACTATCCTCATCGCATCTCTTGTGCTCCAGTTGTGGGTTCTTATCATGGCGATCGCAGGCAGCCGGCTTCTCCATTTTGAAAAAAAGGGCTACTGGGTAAGGGTCGGGTCTTCCCTGATCCATCTTGGATTAATTTTTTTTATACTGGATATCTTCTTATATAATATGTATAAGCTCCATTTAATTCTGTTCTGGGTCACCACTGTCGCCACGGTACTGGGCATGCTCTTTTGTTTCTATTCCGAATTCATGGTTAACCTTGTTAAGGGCTCGCTCAAAAAATAACTCTCTAATTGCACAGCTCGAATCGTAACCGAGGAAGATCATTATGGAAAGAAAAATACTTGTGCCTGTTGACGGCTCTACCCACTCTGCATACAGTCTTTCATATATCAGCCGTCTTTTTTCAGATAGTGACGAGGTGAAATTTCATCTTTTATTCGTTGTGTTCTACAGTTCCGAACGTTCAACCTCCAGTTGGATGAGTGAACAGGAAATCATGAATATGTTGGGGCCTGAAGTCAGGTCGCGGCTGAGTGCGGCGAAAAAAAACATGCAAAAAATGGTGAAAAAACTGGTTGCAGCCGGAATACCTCATGAACGTATAACCTCGGACGTAAAAATGTCACCCAGGGGCGTGGCCTCGGAGATCATGGGTGAGGCAAAGAAAGGACTGGTCGACGCGGTTCTTGTCGGCCGGAGAGGTCTCGGAACGGTGGGGGAGATGTTTATGGGAAGCGTTTCGGCTACAGTACTTGAAAAATGCCATAATATCCCTGTCTGGATCATTGACGGAAAGGTTGATTCAAGAAAATTTCTAGTCCCGGTGGACGGCACGCTTCATTCACTCAAGGCCGTGGATCATCTATCCTTTATTCTCAAGGATAATCCACATGCAGAGATCACTTTTTTCCATTCAAAGGCCATATTCGCCCAGAGTCAAGATTGCGATCCCAGTGAATATTACAAAGAATTCGGGGAAGAATGGAGCAAAAAACATGCCTGTCGGCTTGATGATTGTTTTCATGCCCCTGAGCAGATTCTCATAGAAAGCGGGTTCCCTCGGGAGAGGATACACAGGCTTGAAACCAGGACAGGCATTGGTCCGGCTCGTCAGATTGTCCGGCAGGCCCTGATCGATGATTTAGGCACCATAGTTATGGGACGCCGCGGAGGCAATATCAACAAGGGAATATTCAAGGGAGTTTCCGATCGGGTCCTGGCCAGGGCTGAAAAGGTTGCCGTATGGATTGTCGGCTGATATCCCGGTGCTTAGGGTTTGCCCAAAAATAAATGAAATGTGCGATAATCACACCACCATACATCAGACCCACCGGCCCTCCGCTGGGACCTGCCGTTCTTGCTTCATATCTGAAAAAAAAGAATCCCCTGATCCGGGTTCGGAATTTTGATCTGAATCTCGCCTATTATTCCACTGCCTTAAAGGCCGTTGGGGATGGAGTTGTCGGAATCAGACTCTACAACTGGGATGAGGAGACCACTGCAAAAAGAGTCAAAAAAGCGGTCAGGTTCCTTAAGTCCTGGGACGGGACCGGTCCTGATCTCAAATTATATCACCAATGGGCAACCATTTTTCAGAGTTTTGAAAACATATTTAACGGTTTTATGTCTGAAATGGCGCAAAGGTGGTTGTTCGGGCTTTTGATTCCAGATAAAATCAAGGCTTTATTTGAGGAAATTGTCCGGCCGGTCCTGGAATTTAAGCCTGATTTGATCGGAATTTCGGTACTTTTTGATCATCAGATGGTGTTTGGCTCGCTTCTTGCCAAGTTGATCAAGAAAAGGTTTACCACAAAAATTGTCCTGGGCGGGGCCAAATTCGGGGTGATGGTTCATCCGGAAAGAGTGTTTATAGAAAAATGGGATTGCAGGATTGACAAAAAGGAACTCTCTATTCGGCTGACTCAATTATTCGATTTTCTCATCCCGGGGGAAGGGGAGATTGCGCTCCACGCCCTGTGTGAGAACATTGGATCAAACGACTTTTCCAATGTTCCCAACCTGATCCGGCAAAAAAACGGAAATGTTCAGATCAATCCTGTTGAGATGATTTCTGACCTGAATGAAATCCCTGAGCCTGATTTTGATGATTTCGCCTTAACGAATTACATAAATCCTGTTGTTGTTCTTCCGTTTCTCACCTCCAGGGGATGCCCCTGGGCAAGATGCACATTCTGCACACACCACCACACCTATATTGAATTCCGCACGCTTAAAATCGACGAATGTGTCCGCCGAATCAAGGCGCTTAAGAAACGATACCGGACAAACTATTTTTATTTTTACGATGAAATGATCCCAGCGGATCGTTTCCGCGAATTTGCCCGGAAACTTATTGATGAAGATATAGGTATCTACTACGGCGCTTATGCTAAACCAGTGTCCAAGTTTGACAGCCGGCTTTTGAAACAGATCCATCAATCCGGTTGCCGGGTCTTTCTGTGGGGAGTGGAGTCGGCAAGTCAACGTGTGTTGAATTTAATGCGAAAGGGGACCAAGGTCCATGACATGGAGGAGGTTCTCGCGGAATCCGCCAAGGCCGGAATTATGAACCTTGCGTTTATTATGTTCGGTTTTCCGACCGAGACAGAGGAAGAGTTTTTTTTAACCTTTGATTTTCTGGACCGAAACGGGGCCAATATTCATGCACTTTCCAAGGGCAAGTTCGTCCTGACCGAAGGTTCCTTGATTCATAAACAGCCTGACAGGTTTTCGATCGTCGAAATCCGTGAAAAGCAGTATGGGAACACCTTTGACAAGTTCCTTGATTATGATGTCTCAAAGGGTCTTGACCCTGATCGGCTGGCCAAATTGTACAAAGAAAACTTTAAACGCCTTCAGAAAACAGGTCTCTCCTCCCGTTTCGGAAGTTACCGGGAACACCTTCTTGTTCATGCTGCCAAGCAGACGGCCTAGTTCGTGACCAATCAAATGACCCGCTGGCGGAAATCTCTGAAAAAAAGTATTGTAAACCCTGCTCAACTGGCGGATAAATTCAGTATCGATCCAACAGAATTGGAGGAGGTTGTTTCTCTATATCCGATGCGGGTGAATCCCTATTATTTTAATTTGATTAAAGAGAAGGGGGATCCAATCTGGAGGCAGGCGATTCCGGATACAGAGGAGCTTAATGACACCGAAAGCATGGAGGATCCGCTTAATGAAGAGAATTTAAGCCCGGTTCCGAACCTTGTCCACAAATACCCTGACCGGGCGCTTTTCCTGGTTGCTTCCGAGTGCGCCATGTACTGTCGGTTCTGCACCAGAAAGCGGAAGGTTGGGACTTCCCGGATGAGTATCACCCCGGACACAATCAAGGCTGGTCTTGATTATTTAAGAAAAACACCTGAGATCCGTGATGTGCTTGTGTCAGGCGGGGACCCGCTTCTTCTTGATGACAACAGCCTTTTAGAACTCCTTACGTCACTTCGCAGGATTCCCAGTATAGAAATAATCCGTATCGGGACCCGGGTTCCATGTACATTTCCAATGCGTGTAACAGTCAGGCTCGCATCTCTTTTAAAGCGGTTTCACCCCCTTTACATTAACACTCATTTCAACCATCCTGATGAGATTACGCCTGAAGCAGCGCTTGCATGCAGCCGTCTGGCTGATGCAGGTATTCCGCTCGGCTGCCAGACAGTCCTGCTTAAAGGGGTGAACGACACTCCTGACATAATCAGGCGCCTGATGCACAAACTCCTCTTGATCCGGGTAAAGCCCTACTATCTTTTTCAGACGGATCTCACAACCGGCACAAATCATTTCAGGACCCCTGTTGAGACCGGGATAGAAATAATCAAATCGCTTATCGGCCACACCTCCGGAATGGCGGTGCCCACCCTGGCCGTCGATAGTCCGGGAGGAGGCGGCAAGATCCCCCTGCTCCCCGATTATGTCCATCATCTCGGCAAAGAGTTAGTCTTTTCAAACTACTGCGGCGTAACCTGCACGTATCCAAATCCCTCATAGCCGGTAAGGGTTCGCCCAAAAATAAAACAGGCTCTCTGCGACATTCGAAATTCCTTGTTCGACATTCTGCGGTTCAAAAAAGTTGGATATTTATTGGTTTGCAACTTTTTTATATTGCACCCGGGGCCAGGCGGAATGCCCGATTGGCTGCCGGATTAATTTTATGCAATTTTATGAGTTTTTACATACTCACGGAGGGCTTCATTGATGCGGGTCTGCCACCCCTTGCCTTGGGCTTTAAAAAAATTCATGACTTCCTGGTCTAACCTAATGGTGGTAGCCACCTTATGCCGGTCTTGGCACGGTCTTCCGCGCCGTGGCAGCGCTTTAAGAAATTCATGGGGCAACACCTCTGAAGACGGTTTGAACAGTTTAAAGTCTTCCCCTGTCAATTCACGGACTTCTCCGTTATTGTCAATCAATGGTTTGCGTTTCATAAATCATACTCAATTTTCATATTTTTATATTCCTAAAGAAGGAGGTAGTGACTTGTTTCATCACTTTTCATTCTCAAGCTCTCCCACTGAGCCCTTTGTTGAATTTACTACTCGTATAAGGGAAAGTGAATATAACAAAACTTTGGACAAATTACCTATTGGATCCACAATAAGGATGAGTATGGTATTAGGACAATTTTCACTTAATCCTAAATTCAACAGAGTTGCTTTTGCTTGCGGTGGTATTGGAATAACAGCAGCTAGGTCGAATATTAAATGGACAATTGATACTAATGCTGATATTCATTTAATTATTGAATATTATTAAGATATTCTATACTATCTTTATAAACAATAATTTCTTCTTGCAAGCCCCCATGTGAGGGGCCGTGTGATCGTCCTGGGCGGTGTGGATAAGGCTGTGCTCAGGGCGCTGTACCGGCATGCCCTTCTCCTATTTTTCCCCTCCTGGGTGGAAGGATTCGGACTGCCGATATTGGAAGCCATGGCCTGCGGCTGTCCGGTCCTCACCAGCAATTGCAGCGCTCCTGCCGAGGTGGCCGGCGATGCGGCTCTGACCGTTTCTCCCTTCGATG
>JAIWHJ010000074.1:0-7201 GCA_048629695.1 Promethearchaeota archaeon | reverse complement strand
ATCCTGCACACAGTCGTGAAATTTTCAGGGCGCTTAAAGCAGCCTCGGAACAAAAACGATTTGCTGAGCAGGCACGGATTAAAGGGCAAAAGATGAAGTGATAAGAGATGTGGAAATAATCATTATTACCAAAGGGCTTAAGAATGGAGTATCGAAAGGGAACAGTGGGGCGTATATTCACGGTTAGGTTTGATCATGGCGAAAATTTGTTGAAAGGGCTAAAAAAACTGATTATCAAAGAAAATATCAGGTGCGGCTTGCTTCATGTACTGGGCGGAATGCAAGAGGCTGACGTGGTTATCGGCCCAAAGGAGCCGGTCATGCCTCCGGAACCTGTATGGAATGAAATCCGCGACACCATGGAAGTGTTAGGAATCGGCAGTATCTTTTGGGAAAATGAAGAACCGAAAATCCACCTCCATTCAGCTCTCGGCCATCACGGAGAGACGATTACAGCGTGTGTTCGGAAAAACACCAAAACTTATTTGATACTCGAGGTCTTTATCATTGAGATATCAGGAATAAATGCTGCCAGGCCCTGGTTTGAGGACGGGGGATTTAACCGTCTCACATTTTCGTAAGGGTACTAAGGAAATATCTTTTGTGCATTTCCAGGAAACTCCCCGGTTGCTTTTTTTTACACAAAGCATTTTTTTATTGACAACCACTACTTATTTCCTTCATTATCAAAATAGAGTAGTAAATAAACCACAACTGTTACACATTTTTGAAGTTTTTTTCTTCAGGACAAATTAAAGGTATGGAAGGAGATATCTGATGGCTAAGGCTAACTCGATTGCATCTGAAAAAAAAGAAAAAAGAGCCAAGATACTTACCACTGAATTCAGGCTTCAGGCCCCTGGCGCCAAAAAAGTGTGCCTGGCTGGAGACTTTAACGAGTGGGACGAAACAGGGTTCAGGATCCGCAGATATAAAGGCGGCGTGTTTATCAAAAAATTAGCACTTGAATCCGGTCGATACGAATACAAATTCCTGGTTGACGGTGCATGGACAATCGACCCGGAAAATCCCGTGACCCAGCCCAATGAATTCGGTTCCGAGAATTCCGTAATCGTGGTCAATAACAGATAAGACGTTCATCTCAGGGTACTGTTGAGCTGTTGAGCCCGGCAGGGTGCATTCCATGCACCATATTGACAAGATTCGTGAGACCGACTGGTTGGCTTGAATCGGTGACATGGGAATTTGCTGAAATTGAAATGGTGCGTAAAACGCACCCTACATTGGTAAACGATGCTGTGAATTATCGGCGCATCGATATTGAAGCCCTGTAGGGTGCATTCCATGCACCATTGACTTTTTTTGCTCTTGACCCCGTGATCGGTTAAAGGCTCCCCTCTCTGAACGGTTACTATTCATCTTCCTTGATCTTGAGGAGTTTTTCGCCTACATCAACCGCCTTGCCCAATTCAACAAAAATTTTCCCGACCTTTCCAGTGACCTCGCTGTTAACAGGCGTCTGCATCTTCATAGCCTCGATGATTACAAGCCGGTCACCGACCGCAATCTCCTGCCCTTCTTCCACGACAATATCACACACATTGCCTGCAAAAGGCGCTCTCATGTCACCAATCCGTGCAAGTTCCTCAATCTCTTCCTTGCCTAGTTGCCGAACGTTCCCGACTGCCCCTTCAGCAATTTCAGGCTCAAACAGATAAATCCTCTGGTGATGGTCCACGTTCATGTAAATGCTGGTTTCACCTTGTTCATTTATTTGTTTCGGGCCGACCTCAATGACATGCTCCTTACCGTTGCAATCCGTAAACTTCAAGTTCTCCGCAACCTTGTACCCGCCTCTCCTCAATAATATACTTGGCGGCAGCACATAGACCTTGCCGAATTTTTCCTCGAATTTAAAGAAATCAACCGCGTCATTCGGATGCTGGAAATAAGTAACAAGTTGCTGATCCGTTGGAGCGTGGCCCAGCCGCTTCGTGAGGTCCGCCCTTTCCTTTTCAACATCAATATCCTCGATATCCTCTACACCGCCTTCCTCTTCCAGAATTTTCTTCCAGTCCGGGCCAAAGACCTTTTCATAGATCCAGTCCGCGGGCTGATAAAATGGAAACTCTCCATATCTGCCCAGTAGTACGTTCTTAAGGTCCCCGGATGGATTGGCGTAACGTTCCCCCTCCAGGACATGGCTTACAGCCGTGGTCCACAGGATCTGGGAACCGGGCGTTACACTCCAGAAATTCCCAAGCTCGATCTGGACCTTGGGTAATTCGTCGTGGAGGATTGTGGCCATCTTATCAAGGAATTTCCCCTTGACAGCCTGTTCAAAACTGCTGCCCATTGCGCCGCCGGGCAGCTTGTGGATCTGGACGGTCGGAGCAAAACCCTTGAACTGGGATTCAAAATACTCGTAATGCTCGCGCTCCCCTCTTAAGACGCCGGAAGTCTCAATCACAGCCTTTTCATCCACGCCCACAGGCTCGACCCCATGGTCCCTGAGAGTATGAATCACGGTCAATATAGGCGGAGGTCCATAGTAACCCGTAAAGGAATGATCGCCTGCATCCACAATGGTCGCGCCGTTCAAAACGGCCGCCGTGATCCTGCCCACATCATTACTGTCCGTATTGTGGCCGTGATAGTGGATGATTATTTCAGGATATTTCTCCTTTATGGCTGCGACCAGCTCGCCTATCCGTTTGGGGGTTCCCAGACCTCCGTGATTCTTGATGCACAGGATTATCTCATCCCCTGTCACATCCAGAATCTCGCCGACCTTTTTCACATAATACGCATCCGTATGTTCAGGTCCCGTGGAAAAACAGATGGAGGGTTCCAGTATCCTGCCCGCATTCTGGACCTCTTCAAACACGGCCTGCATATTGGGCACATAATTCATGAAATCAAACACACGCCATACATCCACATATTTTGCAAACTCACGCACGGTCATCCGGATAACATTCTGCGGATAGGGCCGATAACCAAACAGGTTCACGCCCCTGCATAAAGTCTGAAACAATGTGTTAGGCATCTTTTCCCGCAACAATTCAAGTTTCAGAAAAGGGTCAACCTGTTTTCGGAGTATATCCACGTGTACTGAAGCGCCTCCGGTGATTTCGAGCGAAAAATATCCCGCCTTTTCTCTAGGTTCGGCTGCCAGTAGATCCGTATGAAACAGAATTCTGTTCTTAAAATCAGACTGGGACAGATCACGGGCCGTATTGGTAATGAAATAACCGTCTGCGCTCCGAAGGGTCTTCAGTACTTCGGCTACACTCATGGCTTGATGAATTATGTTCATATCACACCTGCAAAAATGAATTATGAATGATGTAATGATGAAAGCTGAATGATGAATGATGAATAGACGACAATGATAACTTTAAAATTGGAATGATTACCCGCTTTGTTCGAAATGACAACTAATTGATTTTTTGACGAGATCATCACGAGTAATTCATCATTCATCATTCATAATTCATCATTCAGATAGCATAGGGGTTCATCTGCCTGTAATGGATTTCAGCGATCAGGTTAGCCAGTTTACTGACCTCGGTCGTATCCTCAGTGTATTCCAGAAGGTGAGAATGTGTGTCCATAAATGAGGTGTCAAACTCGCCATTCTGAAAATCCGGCTCATCGATCAACCTGAGATAAAACGGAATAGTGGTCTTGGGGCCTGTAATGACAAAATTCTTGAGGCATCTTCTAAGCCTGTCCACTGTCTCGTTCCATGAATAACCATGAACCGTAAGCTTAACAAGCAGGGAGTCATATACCTTAGGTATCGTATATCCCTGATAAACAAAACCGTCCAGCCTCACTCCATATCCGCCGGGCGAACGATATAATGAGACCGTCTTGCCTCCCTCAGGCATGAAATTATTTTGAGGATCTTCAGCATTTATCCTCATTTCGATTGCGTGGCCCCTGATCTGTACGTCTTCCTGAGTAAAAGAGAGATTTTTTCCCAAAGCAAGCTTTATCTGGGTACGCACAATATCAATGCCCGTAACCATCTCGGTAACCGTGTGTTCTACCTGTACCCTGGTGTTAACCTCCATGAAATAGAAGTTCAATTCCTTATCAACAAGGAATTCCACAGTGCCGGCATTTCTGTATCCGGATGCCTTGGCGGCTGTTACCGCAGTCTCACAGATCTTGTTTACCAACCCCTGATCCGGGAGCATTGAGGGTGCGATTTCAACAAGTTTCTGTTTTCGCCGCTGAATTGAGCAGTCCCGTGTGCCAAGATGAATAACGTTTCCTTCCTTGTCCGCAATGATCTGCACTTCAACGTGCTTTGCATTGATTACGACCTTTTCGAGAAAAATATTGTCATTGTTGAACGCGGCCTTGGCTTCGGCCCGAGCAATCGGGATTTCATCTTTCAACTGTTCCTCGTTTTCAATCTCACGGATCCCGCGGCCGCCGCCGCCGCCGGTGGCCTTGAGCATGACCGGGTAACCATATTCAGCGCCAAATGCAATTGCCTGTGCCTCGCCTTCATCTCCCGGTGACAGGTTTGAAGTACCTGGGATCATAGGGATGCCGGCGTCGCCCATGATCTTCTTGGCAACAACCTTATCTCCAAGTTTCCTGATCACATCCGAAGAGGGACCGATAAATATAATTCCCGCTTCCTCACACGCAAGTGCAAAATTATGATTTTCCGCGAGAAATCCATATCCCGGATGGATGGCTGCGGCCCCGGACTTTTTGGCGGCATTGATCACCTTGTCAATGTCCAGGTAATCGGACCTGGGACCGTCACCAAGCCAGATGGCCTCGTCGGCAACCCGGACATGCCGTGCATTGTTGTCCGGTGTCTCGAAAATCGCCACGGCCAAATGACCGAGTTCCTGAATAGCCCGAATAACTCGGAGGGCAATTTCACCGCGGTTTGCGACCAATATTTTCGTTTTCAAAACACACCTCACATATCATTATATCTTTACAAACTGAAAAACGTTCACCAAGGTAAAAAAGGTTAAAAAAATACTCTGCCGACTATATTCCCTGTTTAATAAGAAAAAGCGACCGAAAAAAAATAGCCTAGCACAAAATCCCCTGGCAGGCAAGAATATTGTAACTTGAAAGATTTCAACGAACCCGCCGTTGCGCCTTGTCCCGCCTTGATGTTCCAAATGTAAAAATCCTGAGGAATCTGTTTGAAATTCTTGAACTCAGAATAGCAAAAAAGGTTTCCCAATCTTACACTCTGGTATATAATGGCGCTCTTTTTTGCGCCTTAGAAATAATTTTCCTGCTTTTACGGCAGAAAACTCTCTACTTTAAATCGTAAGCGTTTACCAGCATGGAAAACATACGCAATTTCTGCATTATCGCCCATATCGACCACGGTAAATCCACGCTTGCCGATCGTTTTATTCAGCATTGCAACATGGTGACTGACCGTGATTTCAAAGACCAGATCCTTGACACCATGGATATTGAACGGGAACGTGGAATCACCATCAAAAGCCAGACTGTCTGCCTGCCGTACAAAGCAAAGGACGGCAAGGAATACATCCTGAACATGGTGGATACACCGGGCCATGTTGATTTCAGTTACGAGGTCTCACGCGCTCTTGCATCCTGCGAAGGCGCCCTTCTCCTGATTGACGCATCCCAGGGAGTTGAGGCACAGACCCTTGCCAACCTCTATCTTGCAATGGAGCACGACCTTGAAGTCATCCCGGTTATCAATAAAATCGACCTGCCGTCCGCAGACCCGGACACAATAGCGCTCCAGATAGAAGATGACTTAGGCCTGGACAGCGAACACATACAGTTCTGTTCCGCAAAAAAAGGTACTAATATAGACCTTATACTGGAATCGGTTGTCAATCTCCTGCCCGCTCCAAAGGGTGATCCTGATCGCCCCCTTGAGGCCCTGATCTTTGATGCCGGCTATGATCCATTCCGGGGCACGATCATTTCCTGCAGAATCTTTCAGGGAAGAATTAAACCGGGAGACATCATTCAATTCATGTCAAACGGCTCCACGTACAAGGTCGAGGAAATAGGCCTGTTCCAAATCACGCGTAACCCGCAGAAGGAACTATCCGCGGGCCAGGTAGGCTACATAATTGCCGGAGTAAAGACTGTAAGCGATACCAGTACCGGTGACACAATCACTTTAAAAAACCGTCCATGTGCAACCTCCCTGCCTGGTTTCCAAGAGGTGCGACCCGTTGTCTTTTCATCCCTTTACCCCATTTCAACGGATGATTACGAGGCCCTTACATCTGCAATGGAAAAACTCAAACTAAATGATGCCTCCTTAACCTTTCAGAAGGATTCCTCTACAGCCTTAGGGTTTGGTTTCCGGTGCGGTTTCTTAGGACTCCTCCATTTAGAAGTGGTGCAGGAACGGCTGGAAAGGGAATTTGACATCTCGCTGATTCTGACCGTTCCATCGGTAAACTACCATTTCTATCTGCAGGACCAAACCATGGTGGAGGTGGATAATCCAGCCTATTACCCTGATCCGTCCAATATTGAACATACGGAAGAACCATTCATCAAGGCGACTATTCTCATGCCGGAACAGTACATGGGTGTAGTAATGACGCTTTGCATGGAAAGAAGGGGCGAGAACACGAGCTACCACTACCCCATGCCCGGCCGGATTGAATTCATTTGCGAACTACCGCTTGCAGAGGTTATTTACGATTTCTATGACAGGCTGAAATCAATCACGCAAGGTTATGGTTCCTTTGATTACGAACTGCTTGACTACCGCCCCAGCGATCTTGCAAAACTGGACATCCTTGTAAACCATGAAAAAGTGGATGCCCTATCCCAGCTTGTACACAGTTCAAAAGCACGGGAAAGGGGAATGCAAGCCTGCGAACGGCTGAAAGATGAAATCCCGCGCCAGATGTTTAAAATCGCGATCCAGGCAGCGATCGGAAGCACGATCATCGCCAGGACAAACATCTCGGCGCTCCGAAAAGACGTTACAGCCAAATGTTACGGCGGAGATATCTCAAGAAAACGGAAACTCCTTGAAAAGCAGAAGGCGGGCAAGAAACGAATGAAGACCGTCGGCAACGTCGACATACCCCAAAGCGCCTTTCTGGCAGTACTCAAATCAGATACCTGAATTTAGGGCTCGGCAAAAAATAAAATGCTATTCTGTTATATTTGTCGGAAGTGGGACTTTAGTCCCACTCAGCCACTGCATCCCTCAAAAGGCGGGACTAAAGTCCCACTT
>JAIWHJ010000073.1:0-7213 GCA_048629695.1 Promethearchaeota archaeon | reverse complement strand
TGGTTTTCAAGTACAAGATTGCTTATTTCTTCAGCCTGCTCACAAAGTAGGATTTTCTGCACCAGATTTGTTTTCTGGATCTTTTTCAGATTATCAAAATAGTCCTGGTGCTTCCTGTTTATCTTGGTGGTAGCCGCTTTGAAGCGCTCCCATATCTCCGTCCTGACTTCCATGGGCACCGGACCTATTTCTCTCCATCTTTCATGGTATTTCTGAAGGCTCTTAAATGCATTCACCACAGAATACTCCAATATCAGCTCCTCAGCTCTTTCGCAAAGCTGCATTTTAATCTCAAGATTCTTTTTTAAATCCAGATCCCTCAGCTCCTCCAGGAAAATACGGGCAAGCTCAAATTCAGGATCTTCGCGGAGGGCCTCCTGATATAGTCGGGCGGCCTCAAGATAATCACCCATATCACTGCTCTCCATACCCTGAAAAAGATTCATTAAGGCCAACAGGCTTTCAGTGGGAATTTTTTTCAGTTCCACTTTTTCCTTGTCAGTTAATTGGATATTGAAATGGGCTATAATTTTAAAGAGAAGATCCTTTTCCATTTCAAAAATTTTAGTAAGAAGCTCCCCCCTGGTTTCGGCCCGGCCATCGATTTTTTCTTCCGGCACATTAAGGCGGAGGGAATTAATGGCAAATTCATTGATGGCCTGGGTCATGGAAATGCTGCCGCCTACCAGATATTCAGCACCCAAAAATTGTCCCAACCGGGGAGCTGAATCAGAATCCACCATGCCGGACATTCCAAGTTTGAGTTCCTGCACCAAGGCTTCCAGTCTGACTCGATCCACCACGGTCAATTCCTTGACCTTGGCAAGATCCGTCATTAACATAACGGCGATCCCTTTTTGGAGCGGATTCAAGTTATTCCGGCCTGATTTATTTTGAAAATAGAGGACGGAAACTGTATTTGCGGCCTGAATGGTCTCCAGCGCCTTTTCCTGGGCCACTGTTTCTCTGGCCCACTGCCGGATATCTTCGGTAATAACCTGGCCGGCCCATAAAGATTTTGAAGCCAAAAGGCTCAAAAAAAGGAAATAAACCAGTAAACGTAATCCGGTTCTATTCATGTCAATCCTCCAAACTTGCTGCGGATGTAGGGATCATCCGCAGATATTTTTTATGGCCAAGGTACTCAAAAAGAACTCCGGCTTGGGAAAATACGCGCCGGGCCTCTAATGGCCTGCCGGTTTTTTGATAAAGAATTCCGCTATTATACAGAGTTATAGCCTCGCCGAGCCTGTTGCCGGTCTTTCTGTCCCATTCGAGCAATTCAGAAAACCGGGCAATGGCCGGATCATACCTTTTTTCCCGCACATAGGTGATGGCGATATTATGCATGGATTTTGAAATTTCCGCCTCCATGACCAGGTTTTTGTAAATCTGCAGGGCTTGGCCAAGGAGATCCCTCGCTTTGGCGCATTCTCCCCTGCTGGTGTGAAGAATGGCCAGTTCGTTCAAATTATGAGCCTCTCCCGCCTTAAAGCCTGCCTGCCGGGCGTAAGCCATGGATTCTTTAAATTTTTCCTCGGCCTTTGCTGTTTTTCCTTGAAAGGCCAGATGCTGACCCTGCCGGTATAACACTTCCCCCTGTTCACCGGCTGTACGCTGCAAAGCGCAACCAGTCAGGGCCACAAGGAGCAGGGCCAAAATTTGTAAGCTTATGTGCAAATTATTTTCCTTTAGTTCCCCCGTAAGCTATCCACAATTAAACCAGTCAATTATTTTTTAAACAAATGGCTGTCAACGTAACGCGCTAAAATTTCAGCCGTTGTCGGAGGCGGCCGAACCAGCAGAAATTGATCTATAATGGCATGGGCCATTTCATGAGCCAGCATGCCTTCGTGGAGATCATCGAGGTTGAGATAAATAGTGTTATTTTTGAACCAGTACCAGGCCCTGACACGATTTTTTTTTCGGTACATTCGGAAAAATTCATTGTCAAGCTCAGTACGATCAGCATAACATTGCACCGTAACCTTTTTTGTTTTTCTCCGCATATCCAGAATTTCCTGAACCCTTTCAAAAAGGAGGTCTGTTTTGCGGCTCACCATGAAAATCAGCTCATCTTTGGACGGGGATGAAAAAAAACCTCTTTTCCCGGGGCCGTATTTGATTTTTTTGTTCAGTTTTTGCAACGCATTCAGATCACGGTAGAAAATGATTGTATATTCTGTTTCAAGACTCTGCCGGCCGGCTTTCTCCAGGCCCTCGCCTTCAGCCGTTCCGCAGCAGACAAGAACAAGCAGATACAGGGCGATCGGTAAGAAATTTTTTTTCACCGTGAACCCTGTGCCGGCCTAGAGTTTAAATTTTGAGTCGAATTTTTTCAAAAGTTCTTTGAGTCTTGAGATTATCTCACTGGGAGGATCATCTCCGGCACTTTCAAGAATCTGCTCGGTCTCACTGCGAAGGCCGAGAACCTTTTCATGCAATTTTTTTGTCATCTCATTTAAAGACTCAGCGATTTCCACAGCCTGATCATTCTGTCTGAAAAAAATCTGCCGGTCTAACTTGCCGGTGCCGATACTCTTTAATTCCTTTTCAATACGGAACATGGGGCCGGCGATTTTGTGGGAGGCAAAAAGAGTGACAACAATGGCGGCCAAGGTAATCAGGCCAAGGGTAATGAGGTTGGTGTAAATAATTGATGGAAGAAGAGCCAAGCCCGTATTTTCCACAACCAGGCGGGAATGATTAAAAGAGGTGGTTAAGGTGTCCCTGGAAAAGGCCAGCAACAATCCAGTGGATAAAACGATTCCACCAAGGAGAATAAGACAGAATTTCAGAATAAACTTGGCCTGAAATTCCTTTTTAATGAAATAATTTTTTCTTTTATACCACTGTTCTTCCTGTGTCATAGCAGAACTCCATCTAGAGGAGATCGTGATGAATTTTAATGTCCGCGTCGGCCCGTAACTTTTTCAGCCATTTTTCCATGGCCTGACTCATTTTTTGGTCCATGAGCTGCTCCTGCAGCTCGTTTTTGATCTCGGCAAAAGGGGGGAAACTGTTGTCCTCCTTTTTGGCTTCATGATACAGCGCCTTAATCTCCTCCTGGGTCACATAGGTTTGTCCGGCAATCTCCTTGCTCTTTATGGCCAGCAGGTCCCGAATCAGGGTGGACTCCCAGTAACGGTTCATAGCCTGGATAAAATCTTTTTTTGTGTCCAGATGCTGTTTTTTTGCCTCCTGAACCAGGAGTTCTTTGTCGATACTCTCCTCAAGAAACTGTTGTTTTGCCTGCCGGGTCAGTTGAAAATCATCTTTCAGCCTGAACTCGGCGGCAAGGCGCTCCTGAAATTCAGCAAGAGGCATCTGAAATTCATTAATTTTGACCAGGACCTCATTATTGTTTTCTTTTTCATGGTCGCAGCCCAATAAAGCAGGGATGATCAGCAGAAGGGTGATTATGAACATTTTCATTGTTGATCAGCCTTTAAGGAAAAAAGGTGGGTGACAGGAAATTGTTTTTTAATAATTCGACGGAATAAGGGATGTGGAAATAAATAACTTACCCATATAGCGCTCAGATTTAGGTTAGGTTCGATCAAGTAACCACTTTTAAAACCGTAGGCATAGCCGGGCTACGTTGAGGATTTTAAAAGTGGTTACTTGATCGAAGATGGCCTGAAGATGGGATGGGAGATGGGTAAGTTATTTATTTCCACATCCCTAAAGACATGCTCAACACAAACAAAAAATGGACATCAAACAGAGTAACCCGTCCCGTTCCTTAAGCGCAAGGGATTGTCCCGCAAATCACTCAGCCCGACCCGCGAGCACATCCCTTAAAGTAGATTCAATCCGTATGTAATCGTTCCAGGCGCCCTGAACAATCATGTTAAAATTCTATACAGGAAATCGTCTCGAAAATCTGGCGGACTCGCTTGCCGGCGTTGTGGCCGCGGCGCCGGCCTCACCGCTTGCGCCTGAGTATATCGTGGTGCAGAGCAGCGGCATGGATCGGTGGATTTCCATGCAGCTTGCGGCGCGGCTTGGGGTGTGGGCAAACGGTTGTTTTCGTTTCCCTGAGGCCATGATCAGGGACATATTCTGCTGGAACCTGGAGGATATTCCGGATACCTCTCTTTTTTCACGCGAGATAATGGCATTCAGCCTAATGGACCTGATACCAGGTTTTATCGCCCATGACGAATTTAAATCGCTAAACGCATATCTTGAGGATGACAAAACAGGACTGAAACTTATGCAGCTGGCCGGCAGGCTGGCGGATATCTTTGACCAGTACGTGATTTTTCGTCCCGATTTAATCACACAATGGGAGTCCGGCGGCCCTGAAAAAGGCGTAGGGGACGAAGAGTGGCAGTCTCTTTTATGGCGTGCGCTCGTGGACAGGCACGGCAAGAATCACAGGGTGGCGCTGTGGGGGTCTTTTTTTGAAAAATTCAGCAAAAATAACGAACAGCCCGTGCGTCTTCCCGCCCGGATATCCGTGTTCGGGATTTCGGCTCTGCCCCGGTTTTTTCTGGATTTATTTGCAAAGCTTGCGGAATTTTGTGATGTCCATCTTTTTGTTGTGAACCCGTGCCAAGAGTATTGGGGTGATATTTTTTCCGAAAAGGAGATCTACAGAAAGAGGCGGCAGACCGGCGCCCATTTCCATGAACACGAAAATATGTATCTTGAAACCGGGAACCCGCTTCTTGCCGCTATGGGCAGGCTTGGGCGTGATTTTCTCGACATGGTGCAGGATTACGGGGCAGAGGAAACAGAGGTGTTTGTAGAGCCTGAACGAGATACTTTGCTGGGGTGCGTACAGAACGATATTTTTTGTCTTAAAGCGCCTGGCGATGCAGCCCATGAGGGATTTACAGTCCCTGTTGACGACGTTTCCATCCGGATTCATTCCTGTCACAGCCCCATGCGGGAGATCGAGGTCCTTTTTGACAGGCTTTTGTACCTGTTTGAGCGCAATTCGGATCTTGATCCCGGAGACGTGGTTGTAATGGCGCCTGACATTGAGAAATACGTGCCGTTTGTAAAAGCCGTGTTCGAGGTTGACAGCTACACCGGTATCCGGAGAGATGAGGTTAAGTCCATCCCATTCACTATTGCCGACCGGTCGGCGCGATCAAACAATTCCGTGGTGGACAGCCTGTTTGCTGTTCTGGACCTGGCCGGGGGGCGTTTTGGCGTGGCGGAGGTCCTTAAGGCGCTGGATTACGATTCAGTCAGGCAGCGCTTTGGAATCTCGGAAAGTGACCTGCCTGTTATCAGCAGGTGGCTTGAACAGACCAGGGTCTGTTGGGGGCTTGATCAGGAGCACCGGAAACGGTCCGGATTTATAGGGTTTTCTGAAAACAGCTGGTTCGCGGCCCTTGACCGGATGCTCCTGGGGTTTGCCATGCCGGGCAGGGAAGAGCGCATGTTCGGAGGCATTCTCCCTTTTGACGACATTGAAGGCGCTGATGCGCAATTATTGGGCTCTTTGTGTGAGTTTATTTCAACACTTGCGGATTATGTGGGAGGGCTCAGTTCGAAACGCACCATAACCGGGTGGGGGGAATATCTTGGGCTGCTGCTTGATCGATTCCTGTTGCCTGACGAAGAAAGTGAGCCTGAGGTCCTGATGGTACGCCTGATCCTGGCAGAATTGGCTCATCATGGGGAACTGGCCGGTTTTGCTTCAGAGACAGGGCTTGAAGTAATCAGGGCCTTTCTGGATAAACGGCTGGATCTTGAAAGATCCGGGTCCAGTTTTCTGACCGGTGGAGTGACCTTTTGCACACTTCTGCCCATGCGGAGTATTCCATTTAAAGTGATCTGCCTGCTGGGTATGAACGATGGAGATTATCCCAGGGCGGACATGACTACCGGATTTAACCTGATGTCCAGGGCCGGAAGAAGAGGCGACCGTTCCCGCCGGCTTGATGATCTTTATATGTTTCTGGAGGCAATTGTTTCGGCAAGAGAAGTCCTTTATATCAGCTATGTGGGGCAGGATATCAGGGACAACAGTGAAATTCCGCCGTCTGTGCTTGTGTGCGCGTTTCTTGATTATCTTGACAAAGGATATTCCCAAAACGGCAGGAAAATCAGCGCTGATCTCATGATCCGTCATCCTCTTCAGCCGTTCAGCCCGCGATATTTCAACGGGCACGGGAATCTGTTCAGTTACTCAGCCGTAAACTGCGCGGCCGCTTCCTCGCTCATTGGTGAGCAGCGTGATCCCGTGCCGTTTATAACGTCGCCCCTGCCTGAACCTTCAGACGAATATCAAAGGTTAAGTATTGAAAGGCTGACCGCCTTTTTTATAAATCCGGCGGAATTTTTAATAAAGGAGCGTCTGGGGGTGAATTTCAAGGAGGTTCCAAAGCTCTTAAACGAGCGGGAGCCTTTTGTGCCTGATGGGTTGGAGCGTTATTTCATCAGTCAGAAACTCCTGGCAAGCCGCCTTGCGGACCGGGACTCCGAACAGACATCGGCCATGGTACGTGCTTCCGGTATGCTCCCGGTCGGCGCAACCGGAGATGATTTGTTTGAGGAGCTTGACAGGGAGGCGGAAGAATTTGTGGTCAGGCTGTCAGAATTCAAGGCAGCGGAAATGGTTGCTCCACTTGAAATTGACCTGGAATTGTCCGGTTTCAACCTGACCGGCCGATTAGATTCCATATACCCGGATTATCTTCTTCAATACAGGTTTGCAAAACTGAAATGCAAGGACAGGTTGACTGCCTGGATCAGACATCTGGCGCTGAATGCGTTGTCCGCGGAAAATTATCCGGGCCGGACACTCCTTGTGGCCGGTGACGCCGTTAGGCGTTATAGTCCAGCCCCGGACGCCATTGATATCCTGGAAGAGCTTCTGGAACTATATTGGCAGGGACTGAAACTCCCTCTTCATTTTTTCCCTGACACATCGTTTGCTTATACGGAATCATTTCTGGACAAGGCGGATGCGTCAAGGGCCATGAATGCTGCATCAAAAACATGGAACGGCAGCAACGACTACCCTGGGGAATTCGGAAGAGATAAATACTATCCTGTTGTGTTCAGGGATTCAGCGCCACTGGATAATTGGTTCACAGAGCTTTCCCTGAAGATCTGCACACCGCTTCTTGAGCATGAGGAGGAATTTTCACCTCTTGACGTTAAACGGTAAGTGGTGTAAATGTTATCGGTATGATAAGGATTCGGCAAAAAATAAAATGCTATTTTGTTATATTTGTCGGAAGTGGGA
>JAIWHJ010000072.1:6849-7220 GCA_048629695.1 Promethearchaeota archaeon | reverse complement strand
TACGTTTGTGCAAGCACACTCTTTATTGTGCTCTTCAATGCTTCCGGATTATTTAAAACAACAGTGATAACACTAACAAGAGGAGGATTCGCTGTTTCCCTTTCTGCCACAAAATCATCACTTATAGATTTTATTCTCAAGACAATACGCTCCCACATATTCACCTAACAGGCTGCAAAAAACAATTTCGGTTACCGATGTCAGAAACATACTGAACAAAAAACAACCAACACAGATGACATAATGAAGGCATAGAGCCCCCCTAACAGCCTGGCTACGAAAGGACACTTTGATATACTTGTCTGTAGCGGTCTGCAACTTTGTCGATCTCAATCTCCTGTTCCGCACGCTTCCGAGCCATTTGGCTGAGA
>JAIWHJ010000072.1:0-6820 GCA_048629695.1 Promethearchaeota archaeon | reverse complement strand
CCACGAGCGGTTTTAGCGAGAACCCATTCGATCCCAGTTGCCAAATCTTCGGGGTTGTAAGGTTCAGCTAAGTATCCGCAAACCTTATGATCGACAATATCTTTAAGCCCCGTCACATCAAATGCAACGACAGGTGTGCCACAAGCTAAACTTTCGGATGCAGTCTGCCCAAAAGCCTCTTGATAAGATGGCACAACCATGACATCCGCTGCTGAATATGCGAGCACGAGTGATATATCATCATATAGATAACCAAGGTAATATGTTTTCATTTCAAAATCTGAGTGACCACCATCGTTAACCCCAAACAACAATATAGACACCTCTGTAGCCGAAAATTTACCACAGAAAACCTGTAAAGCTTTTTGAAGAAGGGAAAAGCCCTTACTTTTGTCGGAGGTAGCGCCTATTGCTCCAAAAAGGATCAAAGGCTCGTCCAATGGCACCCCAAGTAATTCGCGAGCCACTTTCTTGTCGACAGGACGAAAGACCTTTAGATCCAGTCCATTTGGAATGACCTCTATTCTGCTGTTTTGAAAAACGGGGCTCAAACTAGCACAATTTGCAAGCCAATGACTCGGTGCAACAACCGTTACCTGCTGTTCCTTCCACATTCTCAACTTTTTCTTAAAAAGTGAACAAGAAGGATCATGAGAGATCAGGGGGCGGTATCGTTTTTTCAATATCAGCTAGAACCGTTGTTAAATTCATTGGTTCGCTGTCAACGACCTCGTCATCGGCAAGGTGAAGATGATGGGGAAATGTTTCGAGTCCAATATGATGTCTTACGTTATCCCACCTCTTCACCAACTTGCCGCGAGACGTCTGCCAATGGAAACTATATGTTGCCTGATAAATCATGTTGCCTCTTAGTTGAACATATTCGGCAAATTCTAGAATATCACGATTCAAGAGATGGCACTTCACCCGGATATACCCCTCTTCCTCACCGATTACTCGTCTTAGTACCTTAAAATTTATAACGCATGGACTTACAAAAAGTTGCTGAATCAGACCGTCGAGGTAGTTTTCAATCATCTATTCCCTACCTTATCAGCGCAGCTTTTTTCTCAAGAAGACGATTACGCATTTGGTATAGCGAAGCCCATTCAATGAAATCCATGCTATCGCCGAGTTCGCCTTTATTGAACTCCTGAAAAAAAATAGATGAATCTTTTTGGTGTTTAAGTTCGAATTTTTTTATCGCTCTGTTCAGCTTCTTAAGCTTCTCCTCATATTTTTGAATCTTATATCCCAACATTTTGGTGATAGTTTGGGCGATAAAAGGGTCCTCGCCGTATTTCAGGACAAATTGCTCCAGTTTTTTGACATTTGATAATGTTTGTTCCATAACAGCCTCCCATGTTTCACATGTCCCTCCTGTGTATCCAAAAAGAGGGCGGAGTTCAAGGATCAGGAATGTAAAGTTGTTTTTGAGTGAGCCCTTAACATGGTTGCTTCACTCCATGCTTTCAAATGTAATTCGTGGATCCACCAGCACGTAGCTCAAGTCTGAAAGCAACCGTGAGACAAGACCGATTATTGTAAAAAAATAAAGCGTGCCGAGCACAACCGGATAATCCCTGTTTAATATAGACTCATATGCCAACAGCCCCATGCCGTCCAGTGAAAAAATCGTTTCAATCAACAGGCTGCCGGTAAAAAACGCGGTTACGAACGACCCTGGGAACCCGGTAATAATCGGAATAATCGCATTTCGAAAAACATGGCGGTAAAGCACCCGATTTTCAGATAAACCCTTGGCCCGGGCTGTCAGCACGTATTGTTTACGGATTTCCTCAAGAAAGCTGTTCTTGGTCAAAAGTGTCATGACCGCCAGACTGCCGACCGTGCTTGAGATAATCGGAAGGACCATGTGCCATAGATAATCAAGGATCTTTCCAATTGTACTCATTTCAGACCAATTGTCCGAAATCAGACCCCTTAAAGGGAAAATATTAAGAAAGCTGCCGCCTCCAAAGAGTACGATCAAAAGGATTGCCAGGACAAAGCCGGGAATGGCATACCCCACTAGAATCGCTGAACTGGTGATTACGTCAAAACGGGAACCGTCGTGCACTGCTTTTGAAATGCCTAAAGGAATGCAGGTGCAGTAAACAATAAGAAAGGTCCACAATCCCAAGGACATTGATACCGGAAGTTTGGAGATCACCAGATCAACCACGCTTTGATGATGATAATAACTCTCCCCGAAATCAAACACGAGGTAGTTCTTCATCATTATCAGAAACCGTTCCACAGGCGGCTTGTCAAAACCATACAACACTTTCAATTGCTCACGACGTTCCTCATCAAGCCCCTTGGCCCCCTGGTATAAATTTGAGGTTGTGGACACTCCTACTTCACTCCCGCCAAAGGAATGCGTCTGCATAAGGGCAAGCATCCTCTCAACCGGCCCGCCGGGCACAAACTGGGTCACAGTAAAAGTAATCAGCATGATCCCGAACAACGTAGGGATCATAAGCAATATGCGTCTCAGAATATAGGCGGCCATAATTACTTGCTCACTTCATCCACCAGGTCATAAGAGCCTGAAAATAATTGTAATATAGAGGGAGTGTTTGAGGACGTTCAAATATATTCCAGTATGTGACCCTGTGCCGGGACAGATACCAGTTCGGCACGACATAATAACCATACCAGAGAACCCTGTCCAGGGCTCGGCAGGCTGCAACAAGCTCCTGCCTCGTCTTTGCGTAGATGATTTTATCCACAAGCTGATCCACAACCGGGTCCTTTATCCCGATAATATTCCTGGACCCGGTACGGTCCGCGCTGCTCGAATGCCAGTAATCTCTCTGTTCGTTGCCCGGCGACTGGGACTGGCCAAAAACCTGGACAGTCATATCAAAGTCAAAATTGTTTATCCGCCTGGCATAAAGCGCAGGGTCAATGGCCCGGTAATCGACCTTGATTCCCAGCTTTTTCAAATTTTTTGCAAAGGATGCCATAACGCGTTCAAAAGAAGGAGAGACCAGGAGTATCTCGAATTCAAAAGGGGTTCCGTCACCATTCACGAGCCGGCCGGACTGCACGGTCCAGCCCGCTTCTGCAAGAATTTTTTTTGCCTTTCTCAAATTCCCTCTCAGGCTGTCCGGCGGCTTTGTCGAAAATGAAGCCAGGGGCTCGGTGAACACCTCCGGAGGCAATTGGTCTCTGAAAGGAGTCAGGATTTTAAGTTCCTCTTCATCAGGCGTGTCTGACGCCGCCAGTTCCGAATTACTGAAAAAACTGTTGCAGCGTGTATACTGGTTAAAAAAAAGCGCCATATTGGCCCATTCAAAGTCAAAGGCCATTGCCACTGCCTTCCGAACTCTTCTGTCCGAAAACAAAGGCCGCCTGGTATTAAATGCAAATCCCTGCATGCCTGCGTTGTTCCTGTGCGCCAAGGCGTCTTTAACAATCTCTTTCTTGTCAAATCGGGATCCTGAGAGATCCCGGGCCCATTGCTTGGCAATGTTTATATGCATGAAATCAAATTCATGGGCCTTGAATGCCTCAACGGAAACAACTTGATCCTTAAAGTATTTAAAGGTGATGGAATCGAAATTAAACATACCTTGTCTCACATTCAGATCCCTGGCCCAGTAGTCGAGGTTTCGCTTGTAACTAATTGATTTACCGATATTAACTTTGTCAATGATATACGGGCCGGAACCAATAGGCGGTACCATGGAAGTGGTATCAAAAGGGTGGACGGAATAAAATTTCCGAGATAATACCGGGACCTGACACGCGACCATATGCAGTTCCCGGTTTTTTGTTGCAAACAGGAATCTGACCCTGTGTTCATCAACCACTTCCGCACTGGTGATGTCATGGAAGTATGCCTGGTAAAAAGGGTGGGCCACATCACTTTTCAGCGTATCAAGGGAAAACTTGACATCATGAGGAGTGACAGGGGTGCCGTCTGAAAACCTGGCCTTTTTATTGATCGTGAATGTGACCGAGAGCCCATCCGGCGAAAGTGCGATATCCTCGGCAATAAGACCGTATTCAACAAAAGCCTCATCCAGGCCGGGGACGGCCAGTGTCTCGAATACAAGCTCATTCAGCCCCTCGGGCGCCGATCCTTTAAGGGTCATGGGATTCATCTTGTCAAAACCGCCCAGGCCGTGCATGACAAGATGTCCGCCCTTTACCGCATGTTCCGAGGTATATTCAAACCGCTCAAAACCCGGACCATATTTAAGCTGACCGTCAATACTGACCCCGTGGGCGGCCATAAGCGGTGAAGCGACCGGGATCAACGCAAAAAAACAGATAAAAAAAATAGATATAGCCTTCATGGTGACCTTGTAAAATAGCTTTTAGCTGTTAAGCTGTTGAGCTGTTAAGCTTAAACAGCCCAACAGCCCGGTAGCAAAAAAAAAGGCAGAGCCTTAGGAACGAATGATTCATCATTCCGCATTCATCATTCCTGACACCCCGGTAGGGTGCATTTCATGCACCATTGACCGGTCTAAAAAAAAGGCAGAGCCTTAAAACATGCATTCCCAGGCGGAGCCTGGGAACGAGGGCAAAAACCGGTTTAGTTGCTCGCAAAAAATCGTAATCTTGAGTAAACTGTAAATGTTTGGCAACGTACCCCAAGGGCACTTCCTGCGGGGCGCTTCACAGGGAGGTGAGCAGGCTGATCAGCAGATAAGCGTAGACTTCGATACTTTGGTATGCTGGGCAGCCTGATCGCCTTCCTGTGGAGTGCTGCCGAATATTTACTTCGAACTTGAACCGGTTCCGCCCCAGCCTTCACTGAGACTGCTGAACTGGTTTGTGAGATAGCTGGATATTGATGTCATCTGATTCATATATCGGTCCAATTCGATGAATTGTTTAGTCATTAATTCATATTTTTGGTTAAGCCGGTCGGTCTCTGACTCGATTTCAAGCTCAAGTTGACTAATCCTCTCCTGTGCCCCGTTTTTTTCCGCTTCGATCTGACCGTTTCCGGCCGTAAGGGTCCTCAGCCGATCATTCACCAGGTCGGCAAACCCGGTAATCTCGTTGGTGTCATCTCCCAGAAAAAATGATTGGACTGCGGCAGCGTTATCGGCAATTGCGCCGGCCAGGGTCTCACCGTCTATTGTAATGGTGGGAAGTTCAATCTCGTCTCCGGACTCGTCAAGGGCGGTTCCGCCCCTGGTGTACTCCATTCCCAAATCAAACATGGACTCGACTTTGCCGGTCCCGTCCGCCTCAATCGTTGAAGTCATCAGGTTGTGAAGATCATATGTCATATCACGCAGGGTGGTGCGGGCAAGGATGCCGAACTCCTCCGTCTCTTCATCCCATGCCACATTGTTTTCGATCTCAGCAACAGCGTCATTATAGGCTGTTACAAAATTCGTAATTTTTTCAGCCAGTTCCGTGTCGTTTGACGAGACTGTTGCAGTTGCGGAACCCGCCCCTGCCAGTGTCAGCGATACGCCTGACATTACATCCGTGATAGTGTTTGTCTGTCTCTGGTAGGCAATACCATTAATCGAAAACCTGGCGTTCAGTGATTCAGCGTCCGCTCCCTGCTGCTCGGCCATGGTCATGTCCGGCAACTGGGCCAGAAAGCTGATCCGGTTGTCCTCGCCGGAAGTATCGGACTGGAGCACCATCCGATACGGATTTGTGGAATCCCCGTCATCAATAACCGTTGCCGTTACTCCAGGATTGTTTGTGTCATCGTTTATAAGGTCTGCCAGTCCTAACAGGGTCGTATCGGCAGCCACGGACAAAGTGACGGTTGTATCATCCACAGTGAACGCAAAGGTCTTGTCCGGGGCCTGCAGGGTCACATCGGCAAGCTGGGTGGAAATGGTTACACGATTGTCCTCGCCGGTTCCACCGTCGACGTCTGTCTGTATCCTGAGATAATGCTCACCGTCCATCTCAAATGTTGAGGCCGTCACATACCTGTCGTTTGCCCCTGGTCCACCAGGATCCTGATTCTCCGCATCATTGTTAATAGCGTTGACAACATCATCCATACTTAAGCCGCTTGTGACTCCCACGGTAATTGTCTGCTGGGAGTCGCCGGTTCCGAAAGTGATCACCATATCTTCATTGGTGTTGATATAATTTGCGGCGGCATGATCAGCCGTTCCGGTGGTCGACTGCACGCTCGTAGGTACGTAAACAATAGAATCATTAGACGCCATGCCGCTGGACGACTTCCAGGAACTCCTGGCGGCAACCCCTTCAACCTCGATGGAAGAACTCTGCACCGTAGCGCCGTCGGTAACAGCGGCAGTGAAAACCTTTTCATCGGAACTTGTGACCGAACGGGAGAGAAACGTAGTGGAAAGAGAGAGGTCAAGGGCATAACTCTTCAAGCTCAGGAGCTTATTCTTGACAGCATTGAATTCGGAATACTGCTCCTCCAGATCGGTAATCCGATTTTCCTTCCCGGCGACAATCTGGTTATCCACCTCGCGCAACTGGTCGATAATGTCCTGCAACTGCAGCCCGGATCCGATTCCGAGACTACTTATAGCTCCAGCCATGGATTACGCCTCCAATCGAATTTCAACATCCATCCCGCATCGATTTTTGCGGCAGGATGGGACAAAATACGCAATTACTTACGGAGTATCTTTACTTTATATCATATCGGTACGAAAAAAATATTCTTAAATTTATTGTATAGAAATTTCCATTTTCCATAACTTTAAACTTTAAACATTGAACGTCGAATATTGAATGGTGAATGGAAAAAATAAGGGATAATCATTGTTGATCAAGATCATATTTTGCCCGGTAGCCGCGGGGGGTTATCATTTTGCTATGCGCACATCTCTGAACGCTTCAC
>JAIWHJ010000071.1:0-7315 GCA_048629695.1 Promethearchaeota archaeon | reverse complement strand
CACTTATTCCTGAAAGAAAAAGGCCGGAAAGTTACAGAAAAGTTTACCGCCGCACCACCCAGGTGCCCGCCAACTGGTCGTGCAATCCGCGGTTGGGATGAATAACGGCATAGACCGCTGCGCTGCTCCAAAGGAGAAGCAGTACAAGTGCGGAGATGAAAGCAGCAGTCATTTCGCCCCTTTTAATCAAAAGAGCCACAAACAACATTGGAAAAAACAGTGGGAGCCAAACGATAGCCCAGCGAACCAACAGGTGTGATCTATCGGCGGGTTCTCCTTTGGCGTTGACCACCGCCAATCTAAAAATGGAGTGACTGGTGGTAGTACGAAACGGAAGTACCAGGATTTGAATCAGGGCGCTGCCGATCAATACCAACATGGCAGCAGTCATGGCGATCCACTCCACAGAGTCCCCAATAATCTCGTAGAGCCATTCCGCCCCTTGATAGGTTCCGACAAAGACCATGATCCAAACATAGAAAGGCAGCATGAAGATCGACCCGGCTCGAATCCCCTTGCTGACTTCAGCGGGTTTGTCCAGGAGTCCACGCAGGGTTCCGGTAAGGAAGCTGAGCTTCTCGAACTTCCCATCCGCAAGATTCTGCAGCACCGGCCTGGCATGAAGGGGGAGACTGGTTGATTCCATGCAAACGGCGACGGCATTCAGGAAACGCTGCTGGCCGGCGAGGTCTCCAACAGGAATGCGTTCGGCGGGGATTTTGACATCGGGCCAAGGTTCGTCGAGCAGGACGGCGTGTCCTTGTGTGGTGACCCAGACATGATCGAGGCTCAGGTCTGCGGGCAGGGTTTGATCTTCTGTCGCATCCCAGAGTTCCGTAGCCAGGTCGTGGAGCCAATGGCGCAGAGTCCCCCAGGGCACAGGTTTGCCGTCTTCGACCAGACTGGAAAACGGCACTCCCTGAATCCCTTCAAAGGCATCCCAGGTGGCTTCGGCCGTCTCCACCTTTTGCAGCCAGCGTAAACGGCCGTGCCGGGAGAGATTTCGTCGAGCAAGGGAAAGTTCCGATGAATCTCGCCGCAGCAACCAGACCTGGCGGCGCAGCACGGGATCGGTGGCAACGATCCATTGGCCCGGAACCATCTCTTTAATGATCTGGTAAGGCCCAAGCGATTTCGCACTCTCGGAGGGAATTTCCGACTGAGCTGCAGGCTCGATCGACAGTCGTACAGTGCCCTTCGGCTTTACCACCACCCTTGTTCCGCTGGCGAGGTCCCAAACTGTGGTATACCCGTTTTCGCGGCGCGCTCTCAATGCAAATAAAACCGGAATCCAAGGGCAGAGAGAGGTGGCGGCCGAATAAATCACGATCTCAGGAATGGTTAGGTCGTTGATATGGGTAGCGGAAATCGATGCCAGCAAGAGGGGAACTCGGACGCCTTCAATACAGAGAATGGGAAAGAGGATCCTGATCAGCGCCCGTCCGATGCCGGGCGGCCGGCCGTTTGTGCGGACGACGCGCAACCCCTTGAGCCGCTTGCCCAGGCCGGCGCCCCAGATCCCCTCAACGATACTGAAGTAGAGGAAACCGAAGGTGAGAAACGCAATGTAGTATCTCGCCGAATACAGGGTCCGCTCCATGATGAATCCAAAATGAAACTCCTCATTACCGATGGCGAGCATGAGGATCACATAAGGAGTCAAAAAGGCGATTAGGTAATCGATCCAGCCGGCTGACGCACGGATCTTCATCGAGGCAGGCTCCGGTTCTTTGGAACTGAATGGTAGCAGCGCATTGCGCAGGACCGTGTAGTCGGCGTAGCGTTGGTCCGGTTCTTTGGCAAGGCAGCGGGCCACCACCCGCTCGAGGACAGGCGGCACGTCTTCTTGCAGCTCGGTCAGCGGTTTCGGTTTTTTGTTGACGGCGTTGGCGACGACTTGCACCGCATTCTCTCCCTCGAAGGGCGCCCGGTCGGTAAGCAGCGTGAAAAGCGTTGCGCCCACGGAATAGATGTCGGCGCGCACGTCTAAGTTATCGCCGCGAAGCTGTTCCGGTGACGCGTAGGCTGGAGTGCCCATGATGACGCCGGAGGCCGTGACATAGGAATCGTCCTTCGCCAGAGTGGACACTGATAAGCCGAAGTCACCGATTTTCACCGAACCGTCCGGGCTGACGAAACAGTTGGACGGCTTGATGTCGCGGTGCAGCACTCCGGCTGCGACGGCGGCTTCCAGGCCAGCGATGACGTCGAGGATCGCGTCTACCGCCTCCGTTGTCGGGAGCGGGCCGCGTTTCTTGAGCTTGTCCTTGAGCGTGCCGCTGCCGGCGATCTCCATGGTGATCACCGGGACACTCTCGATCTCCTCGGACCCAAAAATGTAGAGGCTGTTCGGATGGCTGACGCCCGCGGCAAGGCGGCCTTCGCGGAGAAACCGCTGACGCATCTCCGGCGAATCGAGTTGTTGTCCCAGCATTTTCAGGGCGACGCGGCGCCCGGTGGCGATCTGTTCAGCTTCGTAAACCGTGCCCATGCCGCCGCGCCCGAGCAATCCAAGCAACCGGTAGCCGCCGAATTCACAGGGAAATTCCGAGTGCACGTAACCTGACAGCAATTCGCCCGACGCCAGCGAGATGGTCTCGGACTTGCTGCCTGGCGGCTCCAGGGCGCCAGACATGAGGCAGGCGGGGCAGAGCTTTTCGGTTGATTTAGCGGGAACCACCGCACCACAGCGCTTGCATTTATCGTTTTCGGAAGTGTTCATGAATCAATCTCCAAATTGGGTTTCATTCACTTATTCCTGAAAGAAACACGCCGGGAGGTTACAGAAAAAATTCACCGCCTCCGTAAAACCGCGACCAGATAGCGCATTTCATCGTTGAGGTCCGCTTCATTGCTGACCGTCTCCGCGATGGCGGCCCGCAGCAGCTTACCGTAACGTCGCCGAAGCCGGTGCACGGCAACCTTGACCGCGCCCTCGCTCATGCCCAGTCGCGCCGCGATTTCCTCCCGGGGCGACTCATCTTCCCCGGTGAGGCTGCCCTTGAGCGCGTCAAACTGTTCGCCCTTGCCGGCTTTCACCATTTCGTCGCGCAGGACTTGCAGGGCTCCGGCAATGGTCTCCAATGCCCATTCACGATCGAAGAGGTGTTCCGGATCATCCGCCAGATTCGATGCCCCGGCGTATCGGGCCTCCAGATCAAGCGCATCCCATTCGATGAATTGCACCTGGCCACCGCGCTTCTGCGTTTGGGCCCGATGCCATTCATTAGCCAGGAAATGCTTCATCGCGCCCAGTAGGTAAGAGCGAAACCGGCCCCGCTCGCGATCCGCGGAGGCAAATCCACCCGTTTCGATGATTCGTGCAAAAAAGGCTTGCGTAAGGTCCTGGGCGTCGACCGCTGAATACCCGCGGCTTCGCACGAAAGCATAGAGGGGATACCAATAAGCCCGGCAAAGTTCCTCGAGCGCCTCTCGGGCGCGGGTCTGACTCGCCTCGTCGGGCTTGGCCGCGCCCACCAGGCTCCAGTGCGTGGTGGCAAATTGCCGGGGACCGGGCGGATCTTTCATATGCTTACTCTAACCTGACATTTCCCTTGAGTCAATTGTCCCGAGGATATGACGGGGACATACATGGCCACATTGGAATCTGAGCACTGCCATCGGCTACAGGTTGAATATCCGGGTCGGTGTACGTAAATAACCGGTCCATTGCTGGAGTTGGAACGGATGTGTTTTGGGCTAAAGCCTTAAATTCTTTAGCGATTTGTATCATTTCATCGCGAGCAGCATGTGCGTGCCCTATAAGGTCAGCCATTTTCTCGCTTTTGAAGATGCGCCTCATCAATGCTACCAGAACAGGTTCGGGAATCCATTTGAGAATCTTGTGCTTGGCCGGCACGATCGGGATATCGAGTTCTTGCAAAACCTTATAACCTTCCCGGATCGCCCGGATCATCAACACAATGGCATCACGGGTGCGTGCTAAACGGTAATTATCACCCCCGGCCATGTATAAAGCGTTTGCCATCGGGCTGACCTCCGCTACGTGAGTCTTAAGCCACGCATCCATTTGAGAACTGATGGCAACCGGGAATCCAGCACCTTTGAACACACCAGCAATCTGTTCCAACCTTGGAGTGGTACTTCCATCTAATTCGCCAAACGTAGTCGGCTGTTGGCGGCCTGATACAACCATGTACCGAACGATCTCTCCTTTCCGAGTACCCCCGGCGCCCGGAAAGCCAAGCAGAACACGATCCCTACCCAGTGCATTAATCATTTCGCCGGGTCCAGCGGCGTTATTGAACATAAACAGGACATTGGATGTATAGCGGTTGGCAGCAAGTATTGGTAAGATCTCCGGAACGTGATTCTTAGGCATCATTACAACCACCAGATCATAGGCGTCTGCCGGATCAAGTCGTTCAACTACGTTTACACGGGTAGTGGTTCTGTTACCGATGCTCACATTTTCCAACACGATGCCATACTTGCGAATGTCCGCTAAGCGCTGCCCCCGTGCAAAGACTGAGACGTCCTGCCCGGATTCTTTCAATCGTGCAGCATACAAACTGCCCATTACTCCTGCACCATAGAATAAGATTCTCATTTTTTTCTCCTTTCACTAACTTTTTTTATTTTATGATTTACACTCTTGTTTTTGAAGGGGAAGAGATCCAGGTTTTTTCTCCCTTCTTAAATCTAAAATCACATCTCTTGCAACCGTCAGCAAGTGTCTCGGTTCTAATCAATCCCCAATGTAGGTCGTCAAGTGGTTTCGGACTTTTTTGATGATTTCCTAAGCTACAGGTTTCGTTTTTCATAATAAATTAGCTGACACCGTTTGGCAAGGTTTGAAGCCCGGCTGTGTGATTCGGCTTCCTTCGTAGTTTCATACCATAATATTCGACGCGATTCTAAATTTATTATGCGAATTACACAGAAAATCTGATACTCCTATGACCAGCAAAAAAAACTATAGAAAATATAATGTGGACATATCGATGAAGTACTCTACCTCCCTCCAGGTCGGGGGGGGTAAGGGATCTTAGGGTTTTTCATTTATGGGAATTTATAAACGGACTGTCAAAAAGTCTGACGGTTACACTATTCAAGCAAACAGACTTATCCCCGTGTGCCATATATGTGACAGAAAATGTTTAAAATAGCTGAAACTACGGGCCTGTAGTATAAAAGAGAAACGCAAGAAAAAGGCCGATTTTTAGGGGAAACGCCTGGCACGCCCGGAGGGATTTGAACCCCCGATCTCTGCATTCGAAGTCATACGCTCTATTCCACTGAGCGACTTGTTCTCATTATGAAGAAGCAGTAGCCGTAGAATTCGTGATACTTCCTGAACATTTCGATTTCGAACCTGGCCTCGTGGATTACCTCCATGGCCACCGGAGCTTCTGCCCAAACCGGCTCCAGTTCCTCTGCTCTTTTTTCTAGGTGTTTGTAGTAGGGCTCAGTCCAAGAGGTGTCTGGGAGAACAAAGTGGCCGACTTCCCGGTAATCCAGATCCGAAATCACCTTCAGTTTCATGTCGATGCTATCAATCTCCGGATATTCCTCCCAGAACTTAACCACATCGGCAGGGGGATTGGACTTTAGCCAAACGGCCTCAGTGACAGCCACATGGCCTCCTGGCTTGAGAAACCTCTTAATCTTTTCCAGCCCGTTCTTAAATCCCATCAGATAAATGGCCCCTTCAGACCAAATCAGATCGAAACTCTCGTTGGCAAAATCCATCTTTTTCATATCCATCTGAATGATCTCGATTCTATCTGACAAGCCCTGCTCGGCAGCCGCCTCCTTCACTCTGGTTATCATCTGGGGCATGAGGTCCAGCGCCACTATTACGCCACCTGAGAGCCTAGCAAGCTCCATGGTCTGGACCCCTGGTCCGCAGCCGATGTCCAGAATACGGGGCTCACGAGGTATGCCCTTAATCATGCCGTATGCTTTTCTGGTAGAAGAGTCATCTCCGGGCCCGGCTCGAGGAAGGTGCCCATAGAGCTCCATAAAATAATCCATCCTGTCCATTCTGCCTTTTCCTTCTTAACTTAGCGGAAGATGGCACGCCCGGAGGGATTTGAACCCCCGACCTTTGGATTCGAAGTCCAAAGGTCTATTAACGAATATGACTTTTAAAATCACATTAGATTTTTGCGAAATATTCGATACGAATTCCATTTCATCATATGATGAAATACGTTCTGAATAAAGCTGGCTTACTTATCCTCGAACTGTGCCCAAAAATATCACAAAATTTATAAATCTCTTTGTGCCGTGGTACAGTGGATATCTTCATTCTCACCCTATTTAAATAGATGGAATGATTTCCACCCTCCCGCAATAACGTGCATCCATTTCTTTCTAAGTATCTTATTAGTGCCTTTCTCTTCATCAAATACTGACTTCAATTTCTTCTCGAATAACATCTTTACCGGCAATTTCCTCTTCAGTTAATTGCATATAGGTTTCCAACACGAGTTTGATCGCATCTTTTAAATTTTCTCTTGCCTCGTCTAAGGTTTGACCTTGAGTATTCGCTCCTGGAAGTTCCTCGACAAAGGCAATATATCCTTCGGGCACTTTTTGATATATAGCTGTAAATGACATTTTTCTTCCCCTAGATATTGTTGTCATAGTTGATACAAACATATCACATCCAAAATTATGCAGTCAATGCTGTCAGGTCTTATCCTCTTAAATGCTCCAATGATAAAGACGATTACGATCCAAATTTTTCTCAGTCTAAGTCACAGGTTCAAATCCTGTATCGCCCACCATTCATCTCATTTAATATCAGAAAGATTCGATGGATTATTTGGATTTACTTCTTGACAATGTTTCAGTTTATTCCTATATTAGTAACAAATATTGGTTACCATGGAATGTAATATTGCTAGCACAAGCAATAAAAAAACAGGCAGAGGTGGGAACAATAAGGGAAAAAATCAAATTTAGCACAAAATTTTCACTATCTCATTAAGACTTATTGGTAACCATAGAGGAAGATAATGGGCAAAATTGAAATTGAAAAAGAGATTCTGTCCTTACTTAAAGATTCTCCTGATGGCATGCAGGTGGATGAGATCGCTAAAAAATTGAATCTCGTGAGGCACACAGTCAGTAAATATCTTCAGATTTTGGAGGCCAAAAAGCACCTGATGCACAGGACAGTTGGCAGGACACAATTGTGGAAAGAGGCCAGCGCAGGAGTGAAGATACGGCCACTCAGTCTGGATAATATTAAAGATATCGTGAGAATCGAAAAGTATATTGAAGGGAAATGGGGGATAATCAATGAAGAGCGGATGGAATATTTAAAAGAGGCACCAAGATACAA